>JAQSVY010000075.1 GCA_029266935.1 Burkholderiales bacterium | reverse complement strand
GTTCGCGTCGCCCTTCGTCATGGTGTACTCCTCGACCACGTTGCTGTGGTCATACCAGAGCATCTGGCCGAGGTCCTGCTGGAAGTCGAGGTGCGCGCTATACGAGATGTAGAACTTGCCGTTGTCCTTGAACTTCGGGTGCAGCGCGATGCCGAGCAGGCCGCGCTCGTCGAAGTCATGGTGCAGCTTCGGGATCTTGCTGCGAATGTCGAGCAGCGGCGCCGGGCGCATCTTGCCGTTGTCGATGACGCGCACGCGGCCGAACTGCTCGATGAGGAAGAAGCGGTTCTCGCCCGGCACCTGCACCATGGCGAGCGGCGTGTTCACGCCGGTGACGAACGGCTCGAGACGGATCTTGGTTTGGGCGAGGGCCGGATCGCCGGCGACGGCAAGCACCAACGCGGCGGAGAGCGCCCCACCTACCTTTGCGAGTTTCATTTGCTGAGCTCCTCCCAGAGACCCCGGAAATGGGGAAGCCAGTATACGACCGGAATTTGTTACTTGATGATCAGATCGTCCATGCTGCGGCGCGGTTGTTTCGCATCTTCGATCTTCGGTTCCCGCCCACCGCGCAGGATGGAATTACCCTCGTACAGATTGCGCTGGTCGATCGCCGGGGGGTTGAGCCAGTCCGATTCCTTCATCTGGCCGCTCTGGCCGTACGCCTCGAGCGCATTCCGGTAGCACGCCAGGTCGACCTCCGCCTGGGGAATTCCCTTCTGCAACGCGAGCTTAGCGGTCTTGGCGACGCCGAGCGGCTCGGAGATACCCCAGTCGCACGCGGAGTCGACAATCACCTGCCTTGCACCAAACTGACGCAGGATCTCGACCATCCGCTCGTTGCCCATCTTCGTGCTCGGATAGATGGAGAAAGCCGCCCAATAGCCCCGCTCGAGGGTCTCGCGCACCGTCTCCTCGTTGTTATGGTCGACCACCACCTTGCTCGGGGCGAGGCCGTGCTCGTCGCAGACGTCCATGGAGCGCGAGGTGCCGCGCTTCTTGTCGCGGTGGGGCGTGTGGATCATGACCGGCAGGTCGAGCTTCTTGGCGAGCTCCAGCTGCAGGCGGAAGTACTTGTCCTCGAGCGCGGTCTGCTCGTCGTAGCCGATCTCGCCGATCGCCACCACGCCTTCCTTCAGCGCGAAGCGCGGGATGAGCTCCATGACGCCCTCGGCGAGCTCCTCGTTGTTCGCCTCCTTCGAGTTCAACCCGATGGTGCAGTAGTGGCGGATGCCGAAATGGCCGGCGCGGAAGCGCTCAAAGCCGACGATGTGCGACAGGTAGTCGAGGTAGGAGCCGACGTTGGTGCGCGGCTGACCGATCCAGAACGCCGGCTCGATGAGCGCGACGATGCCGGCGGCGGCCATGGCCTCGTAGTCGTCCGTGGTGCGGGAAATCATGTGCGCGTGGGGATCGATCAGCATCATGGCGACCTCGGTGTCGTGGCCAGGAGTTGCGCCGCGCGCGGATCGGGCGAGGCGGCGAGGGCGGCGGTGGCGGCCCGCCGCTCCTCTGCATTTTCACTTGTCAATGCCCGGGAGAGATCGTCGATCGCCCCGCCTTCGGCGAAGCGCCCGACGCAGCGCCACAGCTCGGCAGGTACCGGCCGGCCCGCCGCCCAGCGCTCGTGCGCGAAATCGCACAGGATGCGCGCGAGCTCCGGATTGGCGCGCTCGTCCAACCCCGCGATTGGCGCGAGCGGGGCTCCGACGAACAGCGCCTTCAGCACCATGTGGTTCCAGCGGTGGTCGTCGAAATGCGCGCGCGGATAAGGATTGCGGTGCGCGATTGCCTCGAACACCGAGCGCATGTTGCTGCGCAGGCCTTCGCCGACCTGCGGCTCGAGCGACGCGGGTTCTGGATAGAGCGGCAAGCCGCGGTAAAGGGCGACGAGCTCGGCGACGTCGGCGGTGCTGCACAACTTCCGGAAGCGGTGGGCAAAGCCATTCGATAAAGAAGGTTCTGTCAGCATCAGGACACGCGCGGCGTCCGCCGCGCTCCAGCCGTGGGGGTCCCAGCCCTTCAGCGCCGCGTCGGCGGCGGCGTAGTCGGCGGGCTCGAGCGCGAGGTCGGCCTTGCCCAGGCGCCGCGGCGCCATGCCGAGCGCGATGGCGAGCGTGCCGTCGGACGGATTTTCTTCCAGGTTCATCAGCTGCTCGTCGAGCCATGCCCGCTGCGCGTCGTCGAGCTGCCGGCCCAGCCAACCGCGCAGCAGCTGCCTTGCCGCCTTGCTCATGACACTATAGTAGCCCAATGACTCCGGTCCTCGTGATCCTGGCGGTGGGACTCTCCCCCGCGCTCGTGGGCGAGCACACGCCAAACCTGAAGCGCCTCGCTGCACGCGGCGCGTTGCGGCCGCTGCGCACGGTGACTCCGGCGGTCACCTGCACCGTGCAGTCGACGCTCGTGACCGGCCTCATGCCGAGCGGCCACGGCGCGGTGGCGAACGGCTGGTACTTCCGCGACCTCTCCGAAGTGTGGCTGTGGCGGCAGTCGAATCGCCTCGTCGCGGGCGAGAAGATCTGGGAGGCGGGGAGGAAGCGCGACCCGGCCTTCACCTGCGCGAAGATGTTCTGGTGGTACAACATGTACTCGAGCGCGGACTGGAGCGCCACGCCGCGCCCGATGTATCCCGCCGACGGGCGCAAGATCCCCGACCATTACGCGCAGCCGCCCGAGCTGCATGACGAGCTCGATGCGAAGCTGGGACAATTCCCGCTGTTCAAGTTCTGGGGGCCGATGACCGACATCGCCTCGACTGACTGGATCGCCGCGGCGACGCTGCACGTGATGCGGACCCGCAACCCGACGCTCACGCTCACCTACCTGCCGCATCTCGACTACAACCTGCAGCGCCTCGGCCCGGACCTCGCGCACCCGCGCGTGCAGCAGGACCTGAGAGAGCTCGACGCGGCCTGCGGCACCCTGATCGACCATGCCGCCTCGAGCGGCCACGAGGTCATCGTCGTGTCCGAGTACGGCATTACGCCGGTGAGCGGAGCCGTGCACGTCAACCGGGCGCTGCGTGAGGCGGGCTTGATCCGGGTACGGCCGGAAGAGCACGGGCGCGAAATCCTCGACCCGGGCGCGAGCGCCGCCTTTGCGCTCGCCGACCACCAGGTCGCACACGTGTACGTCAACGATCGAAGCCGTCTTTCGGAAGCAAGGGGGGTTCTTGAAAAATTGGATGGCGTCGAGCAAGTGCTCGATGAGGCCGGCAAGCGCGCGATGGGGCTCGACCACGAGCGCTCCGGCGAGCTGGTAGCGATCTCCCGGCCCGACCGGTGGTTCAGCTATTACTACTGGCTGGACGAGCGGCATGCGCCGGACTTTGCACGCACTGTCGACATCCACCGCAAGCCCGGCTACGACCCGGTGGAACTCTTCGTCGACCCTGAAATCCGCTTTCCCATGCTCGCGACCGGCTGGCGGCTCGCCAAGCGCAAGCTCGGCCTGCGCACGCTGCTCGACGTCATCTCGCTCAAGGACACGCGGCTCGTCAAGGGCTCGCACGGCCGCCTAACGGACGACCCGCAGCACGGCCCGCTCGTCATCAGCTCCCGCGGGGATCTGCTGCCGGGAGACGCGCTCGACGCGACGGCCTTCAAGCCGGTCGTCCTCGCCCACGTCTTCCGGTAGCGGTTCGGCGACAGCGGTCGTAGGGCGGACAGCGATTTTCGAGTCACATGCGCCTTCCTATGATGCGGCGGTTAAGGAGGCTCCAATGAAGACCATGGTCGCCCTCGCGGTCACCGCCGCCTTCGTCCTTGCTCCCGCCCTCGCGCAAGACAAGCCCGCGCCGCCTCCGGCCTGGAAGCAGGGCATGCCCGACAAGATGAAGGACTCCAAGCTCGCGCCGCACGCGGGCAAGATGACCGAGACTCCCGCAAGCGACATCCCCATCAGCAAGGCAAGGCTGCCTAAGGGCTTCAAGGCCGAGGTATGGGCGAGCGGATTGCCCGGTGGCCGCGCCATGGCGCTCTCGCCCGACGGAAAGAAGGTTTATGTCGGCACGCGGGCCATCGGCCGCGTCTACGAGGTGAGCGACGAGGGCGGTAAGCGCAGCGTGCGCGTGGTGGTCGACAAGCTCACCCAGCCGGCCGGCGTCGCCTTCCACAAGGACGCGCTGTACGTGTTCGCCATCGACAAGGTGTTGCGCTTTGACGGCATCGCCGACAGCTCGGGCGCGCAGCCGGTGGACCTGACCGAGAAGTTCAACCTGCCGAAGGAGCAGCACCACAACTGGAAGTACGTCGCCTTCGGGCCCGACGGCAAGCTCTACGTGCCCTTCGGCGCGCCGTGCAACATCTGCGAGCCGCCCAAGGAATACGCGCAGATCCGCCGCTACAATGCCGACGGCTCCGGGATGGAAGTGATCGCGCGCGGCGTGCGCAACTCCGTGGGCTTCGACTGGCACCCGAAGACGGGGCAGCTCTGGTTCACCGACCACGGCCGCGACTGGATGGGCGACAACGGCCCGCAGGACGAGCTCAACCGCCTGACCAAAGTCGGGCAGAACTTCGGTTTCCCGTACTGCCACGCCAACGGCATCGTCGACGCCGACTTCAAGAAGAAGGACGCATGTAAAGGCGTGACGCGGCCGGTGGCGCTGATGGGACCGCACGCCGCCAACATGGGCGTGAAGTTCTACACCGGCAAGATGTTCCCGGCCGAGTACCGCAACACCATGTTCGTCGCGCGCAAGGGCTCGTGGAACCGGACCACGCCTTCCGGCTTCGACGTGGTGAACGTGCGCATCGGGGAGGACGGCAAGGCGACAGTCCGGCCGTTCATGACCGGGTTCAACGAGTCCAAGGACAGCTACAAGTTCTGGGGCCGGCCGGCCTACGTGCAGCAGATGCCCGACGGGGCGCTGCTGGTGAGCGACGAGCAGCTGGGCGCCATCTATCGCGTCAGCTACGGTAAGTAACCTTGCAAGCCCGGAGGCGATGGGCCGTCCTGCTCACCGCACTTTTTTTTGGCGTCGCCCACGGAAAGCACGAGCAGTGCCTGGCTTGCCACGGGCCCGACGGCAACTCCCTCACGGCCCGCATCCCGTCGATTGCCGCGCAGCCGAGGCTTTTCATGGAGAACCAGCTGGTGCTGATCCGCGAAGGCCTGCGGCCCTCGCCGGAGATGTTTCCCTTCGTGAAGGATCTCACGGACGCCGAGATCGTGGCGCTGGCGAAACAAATCTCGGCCTTGCCGGCGAAGCCGACGCAGAGCTCGCCCGAGGACCCGGCGCTGTTGAAGCGCGGGGCGGAGCTGGGCCGCAAGCTGCGCTGCCGGAGCTGCCATCTTCCGGATTACGGCGGGCAGAACCAGATTCCGCGCCTCGCCGCGCAGCGGGAGGACTGGCTGGAGCCGGTGATGCAGGAGTTCCGTGACAAGCCCCGGCCAGGCGGCGACACCCTCATGGCAGCGGTGCTCTACGGCGTCTCCGACGCCGACATCAGGGCGCTGGCCCACTTCCTTTCGCGAAGTAGCGCTCCAGCTCCGGGGCGCTGAGCCACGACAGGTCCTTCGGAATCTCGTCGGCGACGAGCTTCTGGACCTCCTTGCTGAGCGCTTTGCGCAGGGCGCCGAGGAACTTCGGTGGCGCCATGATGCAAAGGTGATCGTAGCGGTGGTCGGTGCGTGCCTTGTCGAGGTAGTCGCCAATGCGCTTGGCGAACAGCTCGACGGCGTGCTCGGCCGGTCCGGCGCCGCCCTGCATGCTGTTGCCCCCCGGCCGGTCCGGGCCGCTCCAGCGTCCGAGGGCGTCGCTCGCGATCTCGCGATCCTGCAGGCGGCCTTCGGGATTCAGCAGGTCTTCGATCTCGAGGAGCTTCTGTTCCGGGTGCGCAACTTGCAGCACCCTGGCGCGGCTCGAGTCCGCCGCAACAATCCAGGTCGTGGCCATACCGCTTGGACCGGGAAACGCGGAGATGTATCCCGCGCTAGGCCGCCTTCGCCGCAGCCGGTCCCGCCCGCCCGATGAGCTCGCGCAGAACGTAGGGCAGGATGCCGCCGTGGCGGTAGTAGTCGACCTCGATTGCAGTGTCGATGCGCGACTTGAGCGTGACCTCCAGGATGCGCGCCTCGTTCGTGATCCGCATCTTGATCTCCTGCTGCGGCCGGATTTCCTCCAGGCCGAGGATGTCGATGGTTTCGTTGCCGGTGATGCCGAGCGACTGCGCCGAGTCCGCGCCCATGAACTGCAGGGGCAGCACGCCCATGCCGACCAGGTTGGAGCGGTGGATGCGCTCGAAGCTCCGCGCGATCACGGCCTTGACCCCCAGGAGCTGCGTGCCCTTCGCCGCCCAGTCGCGCGAGGAGCCGGTGCCGTACTCCTCGCCGCCGAACACCACGGTGGGCGTACCGTCAGCGATGTAACGCATGGCCGCTTCGTAAATGGGAAGTCTTTCATTACGATACAAAGTCAAACCGCCTTCGGTGCCCGGAAGCATGAGGTTCTTGGTTGCCGCGGCGCGCCCCATAGCTGTTGAAGTCCGCCACCGCCACGTCGTGCTCCTGCAGGTAGATGCCGGCCGGGGAGGTGGGCTTGATCGAGCCCGCGGGGGAGATGTGGTCGGTGGTGACCGAGTCGCCGAAGATGCCGAGCACCTTGGCGCCGGTTATGTTGCCCGGCTGGCCCGGGCTCATGGAGAAGCCCCTGAAGAAGGGCGGCTCGGCGATGTAGGTCGACGCCGGCCAGGTGTAGACCTGGCCGGCCGGCGCCGACACCTTCTTCCACAGCGGGTTGGTATTGGCGAGGTCGCTGTAGAGCCGGCGGAAGGTCGCCGGGTCCATCGCCAGCGGCATGAGCTTCTTCACCTCGGCGGCCGTCGGCCAGATGTGGCCGATATAAACGTCTTTCCCGTCCTTGCCCTTTCCCAGAGGTTGTTCTTTGAAATCGATCAGAACAGAGCCGGCAATCGCATACGCGACCACGAGCGGTGGGGAGGCGAGGAAGTTGGCACGGATGTTCGGATGAATCCGGGCTTCAAAATTTCTATTTCCGGATAGAACGGCCGCACAGACGAGGTCGTACTTGACGATCGCCTCGTCGATCGGCTGCGCGAGCGGTCCGGCGTTGCCGATGCAGGTGGTGCAGCCGTAGGCGGCGACGTGGAAGCCGAGCTTCTCGAGGTAGGGCAGGAGCCCCGCCTTGGTGAGATATTCCGTCACCACGCGCGATCC
>JAQSVY010000355.1 GCA_029266935.1 Burkholderiales bacterium | reverse complement strand
CTCTCCTTCGCCGAAGGCGCCGCGGTCGCCTGCGGCACCGGCACCGCCTACGGCGCCCTGCGGCGCATGCACATCGCCGGCGGCGACACGCTCGTCGTCTTCGGCCAGGGACCGGTCGGCCTTTCCGCCACGGTCCTCGGGAAGGCGATGGGCGTCCGCGTCATCGCGGTGGAGACTTCCACCGAGCGATTGAAACTGGGCAAGGCGTTCGGCGCCGATGTATTGGTGGAAGACCTGGGGCACCGCGTGCTACGTCGGCGAAGGCGGCGACGTCACGCTCGACGTCAGCCCCGACCTGCTGCGCCGCCAGGTGACGCTGATCGGCTCGTGGACCTTCAGCGCCATGGGGATGCTCGAATGCGCGCGCTTCATCGCCGACAGGCGCATCCCGCTCGAGCGGATCTTCTCGCACCGCTGGAAGCTCGAGCAGGCCGACGAGGCCTATCGGAGCTTCGACACGCAGACGACCGGCAAGGGCGTGTTCCTACTCTAGGGACAGCCGGCCCGCCACGGTAAATTCGCCGGATTCCGCCGGCGTCACCACCACCATCTCGCCCGTGCCGAGATACACGCCGGTCAGAGCGGCGATGGTGGAGCCGTGGGAAACGAGAATGCGGTTCGCTTTCTCCGCTCTCACGAGCCCCCTCATTCCTTTGACCTGCGCCTCGCGCTTCTCCGGACGGCCGAAGAGGTTCGAGAGCGGCTCGGCGACCTCCGCCTTGCCGAATGCGAGCTGCGCAGTCTCGACGCACCGGCACCATGGGCTGGAGAGCACGCGCCCGACCGGGATTTGCCGCTTGCGCATCTCCGCGCCGATGCGTCGCGCATGGGCGCGGCCCGCCTCCGACAGGTTGCGCTGCGAGGCGCAGTCCTCGAGCTTCATGCCCGGCGGATCGCCGACGCCCGGGTCGGTGATGGTGTGGCGGCATCGTCGTCTCGCCGATGTGCCAGTACTCGGCGAAGGACGGCCAGGTCACCGACTGGCACCTCGTGCACCTCGGCAAGTTCGCGCAGGGCGGCGCCGGTATCGTCTTCGTCGAGGCCACCGCGGTCGAGCGGCGCGGCCGCATCACCCACGGCGACACCGGCATCTGGGAGGATGCGCAGATCGCGGGCTTACGAAAAGTCGCCGAGTTCCTCAGAAGCCAGGGCGCCGTTCCGGCCATCCAACTCGCGCATGCGGGGCGCAAGGCGAGCATGGCGCGACCCTGGTACGGCAACGGCCCGCTCACCGGGGAGGACCACGCTCGCGGCGACAAGCCCTGGAGCATCGTCGCGCCGAGCGCGAAGCCGGTCGGCGAGGGCTGGATCACGCCGCGCAAGCTGCAGGCGGGCGACCTGCAGCACCTGAAGGAGGCGTATCGCCAGGCGACGCGGCGCGCCCACGCCGCGGGGTTCGACATCGTCGAAGTGCACGCCGCGCACGGCTACCTGCTGCATTCCTTCCTATCGCCGCTCTCGAATGAAGGAGCTTTTGAAGAAAGGACGACGTTCCCCCTCGAGGTCGCGAAGGTGGTGCGCGACGCCTGGCCGGCGCAGAAGCCCGTGTTCCTGCGAGTGTCCTCCATCGACGACGTGGAAGGTGGCTGGACGATCGAAGACACGGTCCGCTTCGCCAAAGAGCTGAAGTCCATCGGCGTGGACGTGATCGATTGCTCCTCCGGCGGCATCCTCGGCTCGGCGACGGCGGCGACGCGCGTGCTGGTGCCGCGCGTGCCGGGGTTCCAGCTTCCATTCGCAGAGACGGTGCGCAGGGAGACGGGGCTGAGGACCATGGCGGTCGGCCTGATCATCACGCCGAAGCAGGCCGAGGAAGCGCTCGCCGCCGGCCGCGCCGACCTGATCGCGATCGGCCGCGAGGCGCTGTGGGACCCGAACTGGCCGGTGCACGCCGCGCAGGCGCTCGACGCCGACCCCGACTTCGCGCGCTGGCCGGTGCAGTACGGATGGTGGCTGACGCGGCGCGAGACCCTCTTGAAGAAGCAGGGCTTCAAGCGGCCTTAACGCAGTTTCGCCAGTCGCTCCTTCTCCGAGTCACAATGCGCGTCATGGGCCGTCTCGAAGGGAAGGTGGCGATCGTCAGCGGCGCTGGCAGCGTCGGGCCCGGATGGGGCAACGGCCGCGCCACCGCGGTGCGTTTTGCGCAGGAAGGCGCCAAGGTCTTCGGGGTCGACAAGGACCAGGAGAAATTGAAAGAAACGATTCAGAAAGCAGGCGCGATCACCGCGCACATCTGCGATCTTCTCGACAGCGCCCAGGTGACGAAGATGGTCGAGGCATGCGTGTCCGCCTTCGGAAGGATCGACATCCTCGTGAACGCCATCGGCGGCTCCGCTCCCGGCGGGCCGATGGAAATGAGCGAGGAGACCTGGGACGCGCAGTTCGACTTCAACCTGAAGAGCGTCTTCCTCGGCTGCAAGCACGTGCTGCCGGTGATGGAGCGCCAGGGGGCCGGCGCGATCGTCAACATCTCCTCGTCCTCCGGCATCCGCTTCACCGGCGCGCACCAGATCGCCTACTCGGCATCGAAGGCGGGCGTCATCCAATTCTCGCGCGCGCTCGCGGTGCAGGTCGCGCCCAAGGGCATCCGCGTGAACACCGTGGTGCCCGGGCAGCTGCACACGCCGATGGTCGAGGCGCGCCTCGCGCGCCAGCGCGCCGGCGGCGACGTGGAGGCGCTGCTCGGGCAGCGCGTGAAGCGCATACCGCTCGGCTTCGCCGGCGATGGCCGCGATACCGCCAACGCCGCCTTGTTCCTCGCTTCCGACGAGGCGCGGTTCGTGACCGGCACGGAGATCGTCGTCGATGGCGGCATGACCGTTCGCTGTGATTAAGGAGAAGAAAGAATGAGAAAGCTTCTGCTGACGCTGCTGCTCTTTCCGCTGCTCGCCCTGGCGCAGGC
>JAQSVY010000354.1 GCA_029266935.1 Burkholderiales bacterium | reverse complement strand
CGCGTTGCCGGTGAGCGGCATCTTCATCAGCCGCGCGTTCAGGCTGTCCTGCATGTAGCCGCGCAGCACGCCGTCCTCGATGAGCACGGTGCGCTGCGTGGGCGTGCCCTCGTCGTCGACGGTGAGCGAGCCGCGCCGGCCCGGAATGGTGCCGTCGTCGACCACGGTGACCCCCCGCGAGGCGACACGCTGTCCCAAGCGTCCGGAGAAGGCCGAGGTGCCTTTGCGGTTGAAGTCGCCTTCCAGGCCGTGGCCGACCGCCTCGTGCAGCAGCACTCCGGGCCAGCCGGGGCCGAGCACCACCGTCATCGCGCCCGCCGGAGCGGCACGCGCCTCGAGGTTGGTAAGCGCCTGCGACACCGCGGCGCGCGCGTAGCGGTCGAGCTCCGCGTCGGTGAAATGCGAGTAGTCGGTGCGCCCGCCGCCGCCGGAGGTACCGCTCTCGCGGCGCCCCTCCTGCTCGGCGATCACCTGCACCGACAGGCGCACGAGCGGCCGCACGTCGGCGGCGAGCCCGTCGGCGCGCGCGATCAGCACCACCTCGTACTCCCCGCCCAGGCTCGCCATGACCTGCGTGATGCGCGGGTCGAGCGCGCGGCATTTCTTCTCGAGCTTCTCGAGCAGCTTGACCTTGGCCTCGGACGGGAGGGACGCAATAGGGTCCAAGGCTTTGTAGAGCGCAACCGGCACTCCCCGTTTGGAAACCCTGGTTCTCCTGGACTGACCTGCAGAAGCAATCGCGCGCGTCGCCTTCGCCGCGTCCTGCAGCGCGTCGTAGCTGATCTCGTCGGAGTAGGCGAAGGCAGTCTTGTCGCCGCTCACCGCGCGCACGCCGACGCCCTGCTCGATGTTGAAGCTCGCCGTCTTGACGATGCCCTCCTCCAGGCTCCAGCCCTCGGAGCGCGAGTACTGGAAGTAGAGGTCCGCGTAGTCGATGCGCCGCCCGCCGAGCGCGCCGAACACGCGCTCGAGCTTCGCCGCCTCGAGGTCGTGGGGCGCAAGCAGGGTTTGCCGTGCCGTATCCAGGGTCACCAACCGAGTCTCCTTCGCATTTCGTGCATCCGTTCCGTGTCGATCTCCGCAAGAACCACGCCTTCGCCGTCCTCGGCTCGGGCTGCGATCACTTCGCCCCAGGGATCGACGATCATGGTATGGCCATAGGTGCGCCTGCCGCTAGCGTGCGTTCCGCCCTGCGCGGGCGCCACCACGTACGCCATGTTCTCCACCGCCCGCGCCCGCAGCAGCACTTCCCAGTGCGCCTGCCCGGTCGGCACGGTGAAGGCCGAAGGCACGAAGATCACGTCGACCGGCCCCATGCCGCGATAGTGCTCCGGGAAGCGCACGTCGTAGCAGATGGAAAGCCCCAGCCGGCCGAAGGGACTCTCCACCGCCACCGGGCCGCTGCCCGGCTCGAGCGTCCTCGACTCGTCGTGGCGCTCGGTCGGCGACTCGAAGCGGAAGAGGTGCGACTTGTCGTAGCGCGCCACGCGCTTCCCCGCGTCGTCGTAGACGAGGCATGCGCTCCTGATCTTGTCCTCGCTGGCGCAGACAATGGGGGCGGTGCCGCCGATAATCCAGAGGCGGTGCTTCTTCGCTGTCTGCGAGAGAAAATCCTGGATCGGCCCTTTGCCGTTCGGCTCGCGCAGACCGACCTTGTCGCGCTCGTGCCGGCCGATAATGTAGAAGTTCTCCGGCAGCGCCGCGAGCTTCGCCCCCGGCGGCGGCGAGGTTGGGAGCGAGCTCAGGCGCGGACACCATCTGCAGCGCGGCAATGCGGGTCTTCACGGCAGGGCGAGCGGCTGTGGCTGGTTGAGCTTCTCCACTTTCGGGTCGCTCCAGTTGCCGGTAACGCCGTAGTCGAAGGCGAAGATGCGCCCGAGCGGGTCCTTCAGCAGGCGCTGCGCGAGCAGCGCCGCCGCGCCGGCCAACGGGTTGGCGATCGCCACCGCAGTCGAAGCGGTGTCGCCGAGGCTCGGCACGACGCGAACCTTGAGGTCCTGCGTCTCGCGCACGAGGTCGGCGCTGCCGGACATCTGCACTTCACCCGCCGAGCCGCGCATGCGGAACTCCTGAATGCCCATCACGCCCTTGTCGAGGTGCGCGCGCGCGGTGATGCGGTCGAACTGGAAGCCCTTGGAGAACACGTCGCGAAAGTCGAGCACGATGCGTCGCGGCAACGCCTGCAGGCTCATGAGCGAGATCAGCTTGCCGATTCCCGGCTCGACCTCGAGGAACTGCCCTTCCTGCGCGTGCAGCTCGACGTCGCCCGAGAGCGTCGGGATATCCAGGGCGAGCAGCGGCCCCTGCCAGGCGAGCGAGCCGGAGAGCTTCGCCTGGCCGCCCTTCACCTGCTCGGGATAGCCGACGCGCGCCAGCAGCGTCCCGGTGTCCGCCGACTCGAGATCGAACTGCAGCGTGCTTCGGGAGGGCGCGCCGCTCTGCCACAGCCCCTTGGCGTTGAGCGTGGCCTCGGGATTCACGACGCGCAGCTTGTCGAAGCGCCAGGCATCGGCCTCGCGCTGCGCCAGGAACTCGACATGGCCGAGGTCCTTGCCGCGATAGGAGAAGCGCTCGATCACGGCGTCGACCGCCGGCACATCGGCTGGCTGGCGTGGCGCCTGCGTTGTTGCTTGCGGGGAGTCTTCCGGGAGCCTGAAACGCGCGAGGCGCGCGAAGAGCGCCCCGCCCTTGTCGCTGCTGAACGTGACGTCTCCCGACAGCTCGTCGGCCTGGATCGCCGCCGACCAGCCTTTGCGCTCGCCGCCGGCGCGCAGCTGCAGGTTGTGCACGCGCTTGCCGTAGGCGTCGA
>JAQSVY010000074.1 GCA_029266935.1 Burkholderiales bacterium | reverse complement strand
CCGGAGCCGGGGACGACGAGATGATCGAGCGGCTGGTAGCATACTTTTCCGATGACCGAGAACGAAGCCGCTCCTGAGACCGCTTCGCCGGCTGCCGTGCCCGTGACGGCGCCTGCGGGGCGGCCCTCGCGCATCGCGGTGCTCGTCCTGATCGCGGTGCTGCTCGCCGCGGGGGTGGCGGCGCTCGCCTGGCTCGACACGCGCAGCCGCATCGGCGCGACGCAAGAGGAGCTGGCGCGTCGCCTGCGCGACATCGAGACCGACTCGCGCGAGGCGCGGTCCGTGGCGCGCCAGGCGCAGGAAGCGCTGCGCGACACGCAAACCAAGCTCGGGCAGGTGGAGCTGCGCCTCGCCGAGTCGCAGAGCCAGCAGCTTGCGCTCGAGGCGCTCTACCAGGACCTGTCGCGCAACCGCGACGAGTGGCAGCTCACCGAGATCGAGCAGGTGCTCGCCATCGCCCAGCAGCAGCTGCAGCTTGCCGGCAACGTGCGCGCCGCGCTGCTCGCGCTCGAGCTCGCCGAGGCGCGGCTCGCGCGCACCGACCGGCCGCAGTTCGCGCCCATCCGCCGCGCGCTCGCGCACGACATCGAACGACTGAGGTCGCTGCCGGCCCTCGACACCGCGGCGGTGAGCTCGAGGATCGACGGCCTGGTCGCCGCCGTGGACTCGCTGCCGCTCGCCTTCGACGAGCGCGCCGAAAGAGCCGCGGCGCGCAAGGACGCGGCGTCCGAGGGCGGCTTCCTCTCGCGCCTGGGCACCGAGGTGTGGAACGAGCTGCGCCAGCTGGTAGTCGTGCGGCGCATCGACGGCACCGAGCCGCCGCTCCTGCCGCCGACCCAGGCGTACTTCGTGCGCGAGAGCCTGCGCCTGCGCCTGCTCAACGCCCGCCTTTCGCTGCTCTCGCGCGACGAAGCCGGCTATCGCGCCGACCTGAGCGCCTCGCAGGCCTGGATCCAGCGCTACTTCGACGCCAAATCGAAGCCCGCGGCGGAAGCGCTCGCGCAGCTGAAGACGCTGCTCGGCACCTCGCTCAGCTTCGAGATGCCGAGCATTTCCGAGAGCCTGGAAGCGGTGCGCGGCTTCAACTTCCGCCGCGAGCGCACGCCGGGATGAGGTCGCTGTTCTGGCTGCTGGCGGTGTTCGCCGCGGCCGTCGCGCTGGTGATCGTGGGCCGGCTCGACGCCGGCTACGCGGTCGTCGTCTTCCCGCCCTACCGCATCGAGGCCTCGCTGCTCTTCGTCGCCATCACGGCGCTGCTCGCCTTCATCCTGCTCTACGTTGCGGCGCGGCTGCTTGGCCACGCGGTGGCCCTGCCGGCCACCGTTGGCGCGTTCCGCGCGCGGCGGCGGCGCGACCGGGCGCACGGCGCGCTCGCTGCCGCCCTGCAGACCTACTACGAAGGCCGCTACGCGCGCGCGGAGAAGCATGCCACGGTGGCCTTCGAGATCGGCCCGGCGCCCGGCGTCGCGGCGCTGCTCGCGGCGCGTGCCGCGCACCAGATGCGTGAGTTCGAGCGGCGTGACCGCTGGCTCGCTCGCGCCGACGCCGTCGGCGACAAGCTGCAGATGGCGCGGCTCGTGAGCCGCGCCGAGCTCGCGCTCGAGGAGCGCGACTTCGCCGGTGCGCGCGAGGCACTGCGCCGCCTCGAGGACCGCGGCGCGAAGCAGATCGCCACCGCGAGCATGCTGCTGCGCGCGGAGCGGGGCACCGGGGGCTGGGAGGAGGTGCTGCGCCTCGCCGACCAGCTGGGCAAGCACGACGCGATCTCGCCGGCGGTGGCCGACGAGTACAAGGTGCAGGCGATGGTCGAGCTGCTGGCGCGCGAGGCCGACGATGCCGGCGCTTTCGAGCGGCGCTGGCGCGCCATTCCCGCGCGCGCGCAGCTGCAGCCGCGCCTCGCGGCCGCGGGGGCGCGCCACGCCATCGCGCATGGCCGCGCCGCGCTGGCGCGCGAGATCGTCGAGAAGGCGATCGCGGCGGAGTGGTCGCCACAGCTCGCCTCGCTCTACGGCGAGCTGCCGGCGCAGATGGACCCGGCGGCCCGGACCGCCGAGGCGAGGGCGCGCATCGAGCGCGCCGAACGCTGGCTGCTCGGAAGGGAGCGCGACCCGGAGCTCCTTGCCACGCTCGGCCGGCTGTGCGCGCAGGCCGAGCTCTGGGGCAAGGCGAAAAGCTTCCTCGAGGCCAGCTTGTCCTTCGAGCCCACCCGCACCGCGCACCTCGAGCTGGCGCGGCTCTCCGAGCGCCTCGGCGAGAACGAGGACGCGCAGCGGCACTACCGGCGCGCAGCCGAGCTGCCTTAACGGGCTACTTCGGCCAGCCGATCGTCTCGTTATCGTTCACCGAGCCAGTCCCGCGGCCTGAGGAAGTCGCTGTACAGGCGCGCTTCGGCGGAGCCGGGCTCTGGCTTCCAGTCGTAGCGCCATTCCGCGCGCGGCGGCAGCGACATCAGGATCGACTCGGTGCGCCCGCCCGATTGCAGGCCGAACAGCGTGCCGCGGTCGTAGACGAGGTTGAACTCGACGTAGCGGCCGCGCCGGTACGCCTGGAAGCCGCGTTCTTTTTCCCCGTAAGGCGTCTGCCGCCGGCGCTCGATGATCGGCACATACGCTTCGAGAAAATGATCACCGACGGAGCGCGCGAGGCCGAAGCAGGCCTTGAAACCGCCCTCCGAGAGATCGTCGAAGAAGATGCCGCCGATGCCGCGCGGCTCGTTGCGATGCTTGAGGTGGAAGTACTGGTCACACCAGTGCTTGAAATGCGGATAGTGCTCGCCCACTGCTTTCCGGCAGGTCGCATGGAAATGGCGGGCATCCTCCTCGAAGCCGTAGTAGGGCGTGAGGTCCATCCCGCCGCCGAACCACCAGGCCGGTTTCTCGTCTGTCGTACAGAAAAATCGCGTATTCAGATGCACCGTGGGGCAATAGGGATTGCGCGGGTGCAGGACCAGCGACACGCCCATGGCGTCGTACGGCCGGCCGGCGAGCTGCGGCCGCCCGGCGCTCGCCGACGGCGGCAGCTGCTTGCCCTGCACGCGCGAAATGTTGACCCCGCCGCGCTCGAAAATGCCGCCCGCCTCGAGGATGCGGCTCAGCCCGCCGCCGCCCTCGGGGCGCTGCCATGCGTCGGCACGGAAGGTCGTGCCGTCCACCGCCTCGAGTGCTGCGACGATGCGTTCCTGCAGCCCCTTGAGGCACTCGTGGACCGCCTGCGCATTCATCGTTTCCTGAGCGCGCGCGCGCCGATGTCACGCCGGAAGTGCATGCCTGCGAAGCGAATGCGGTCGACCGCCTCGTAGGCGCGGGTGCGTGCCATCTTCACCGAGTCGCCGAGCGCGGTGACGCACAGCACCCGTCCGCCGGCGGTGAGCACGTTCTTGCCTTCGAGGCGCGTGCCGGCGTGGAAGACGCGGCAATCCTCCGTGGCCTTGGGCAGCCCCTCGATGCGATCGCCCTTGCGCGGCTCTTCCGGGTAGCCCGTCGCGGCGAGCACCACGCCGAGCGCCGAGCGGCGGTCCCAGTCCGCCTCGGCGCGCTCGAGGCTGCCCGCGAGCGCGCACTCGATCAGCTCGACCAGGTCCGACTTCAGGCGCAGGATGATCGGCTGCGTCTCCGGGTCGCCGAGTCGGCAGTTGAATTCCAGCGTCTTCGGGTTGCCGTCGCGGCCGATCATCAGGCCGGCGTAGAGGAAGCCGACGTATGGGCTGCCCTCGGCCGCCATGCCCTGCACGGCAGGAAGGATGATCTCGCGCATGACGCGCGCGTGGATCTCGGGCGTCACCACCGGTGCGGGCGAGTAAGCTCCCATGCCGCCGGTGTTCGGCCCCTCGTCGCCGTCGCGCAGCCGCTTGTGGTCCTGGCTGGTGGCGAGCGGCAGCACGTGCGTGCCGTCGCACATGACGATGAAGCTCGCCTCCTCGCCGTCGAGAAACTCCTCGATCACGACACGATTGCCGGCATCGCCGAGCGAGCGCTCATCCATGATGCGGTCGATCGCCGCGTGCGCCTCCTCGCGCGTCGCGGCGACGACCACGCCCTTGCCGGCGGCAAGGCCGTCGGCCTTGACGACGATCGGGACCTCCTGCGCGTCGACGTAAGCTTTTGCTTCATGACTGGACACAAAGGTCGCATAGCGTGCCGTCGGGATGCGGTGGCGCGTCATGAAGGCCTTGGCGAAGTCCTTCGACGCCTCGAGCTGCACCGCGGCGCGCGTCGGCCCGAAGATCGCCAGCCCGGCCTCGCGGAAGGCGTCGACCACGCCTTCGGCGAGCGGCGCCTCGGGCCCGACGACGGTCAGCTGGATGTTCTGCTTCTTCACGAAGCCGATCCAGTCTTCGATTGCCGAAAGAGCAACGTTCTCGACACCGGGCTCGAGGGCGGTGCCGGCGTTGCCGGGCGCGACGTAGATCTTCTGCACGCGCGCGCCCTGCGCGAGCTTCCAGGCGAGCGCGTGCTCGCGGCCGCCGGCGCCGATGACGAGGATCTTCATTTAATGCCTGAAATGGCGGACGCCGGTGAATACCATCGCGACGCCGCGCTCGTTCGCCGCGCCGATCACTTCTTCGTCGCGCACGCTGCCTCCGGGCTGCACCACCGCGGCGGCGCCGGCCTCGGCGAGCACGTCCAGTCCGTCGCGGAAGGGGAAGAAGGCGTCGGAGGCGACCACCGAGCCGGCAAGATCGAGCTTGGCCGCCGCGGCCTTGGTGGCGGCGATGCGCGCGCTGTCGACGCGGCTCATCTGTCCCGCGCCCACGCCGAGAGTCATGCCGTCGCGGCAGAAGACGATGGCGTTGGACTTGACGTACTTGGCCACCCGCCAGGCGAACAGCAGATCCGCCCATTGGCCATCGGTCGGCTGGCGCTTCGTGACGACGCGAAGATCTTCCTTTCCAACAGACTTCGAATCACTACTCTGTACCAGCAACCCGCCGCCGACTCGCTTGTAGTCGTGCGCCTGCGCTTCGTGGGCTAGCGGGATCTCGAGCACGCGCAAGTTGGCTTTGCCAGCGAGTACCTTCGCGGCGTCGGGCTCGATGCGCGGCGCGATCACGACTTCGGCGAATTGCTGCGACAGCGCCTCGGCCGCGTCGGCGTCGAGGGCGCGGTTGAAGGCGAGGATGCCGCCGAAGGCCGAGATGGGGTCGGTCTTGAATGCCTTCTCGTAGGCTTCGCGCAGGCGTGCACCGACGGCGACGCCGCAGGGGTTGGCGTGCTTGACGATGACGCAGCCCGGCTCGCTGAAGCCTTTCACGCATTCCCAGGCGGCGTCGGCATCGGCGATGTTGTTGTACGAGAGCTCCTTGCCCTGGGTCTGGCGATAGCGCGCCAGCGCGCCCGCCGCCGGCTTCGCCTCGCCATAGAAGGCGGCGCTTTGGTGAGGATTCTCGCCGTAGCGCAGGTCCTGCAGCTTGTGGAACTGCAGCGTCAGCACGTCCGGATAGGCGCTCTCGCGCGAGGTCAGGTAGTCGGTGATGGCGCCGTCGTAGGACGCGGTGTGGGCGAAGGCCTTCTTCGCCAGCGCAAAGCGCGTCGACGCCGAGACGCCACCCGCGCGCGCCTCCTCCAGCACGCGGCTATAGTCGGCCGGGTCCACCACCACCGCGACGGCGCTGTAGTTCTTCGCCGCGGAGCGCAGCATCGCCGGCCCGCCGATATCGATGTTCTCGACCGCGTCCTCGAGGCGGCAGGCGGGATCGGCGACCGTGGCCTGGAACGGATAGAGGTTCACCACCACCATGTCGATCGGCTCGATTCCGGCACCGCGGATCGCCGCCATGTGCGCGGGATTTTCGCGCCGCGCGAGCAACCCGCCGTGCACCTTGGGATGCAGCGTCTTGACCCGGCCGTCGAGCATCTCCGGGAACCCGGTGTAGGCGGAGACCCCGGTGACGCGCACGCCCTCCTTCTGCAGGAGCTGCGCGGTGCCGCCCGTCGACAGGAGCTCGACGCCGAGGGCGGAAAGCCCGCGGGCAAGCTCGACGATGCCGGATTTGTCAGAGACGCTGAGCAGCGCCAGTTTCGGTGAACTGCGCAGCTTCGACACTACCCTTTGATCCGCAGCTGCTGCATCTTCTTGCGCAGCGTGGCGCGGTTGATGCCGAGCATCTCGGCGGCGAGCGACAGATTGCCTTCCGCGTGCCGCAGCACCGTCTCGATCATCGGCTTCTCGATGTTCTTCAGCACCATCTCGTAGATCGAGGTCGGCTTCTCGCCGTCCATGTCCTTGAAGTAGCGCTCGAGGGAGCGCTTGACGGAGTCGGCGACCTCGTTGGTGCGGCTCATGCTGCAAGCCTCTGGAAGTAGTCGTTGACCGCGGCGCGCTGCGCCTCGGCGGCATCGATGCGGTTGACGGCGCTGCGCAGCGCTTCCGCCCCGGGCAGGGCGCGCACGCTCCAGCCGATGTGCTTGCGCGCGACGCGCACGCCCTGCTCGCCTCCGTAGAGCGAGTACAAGCCGTCGAGGTGCTCGAGCAGGACCTGCTGCCGCTCGGCGCAGCCGGCTTCGGGCAGCTCCTCGCCGGTGGCGAGGTAATGCGCGATCTGGCGGATGTCGCCGTTGGCGATCACCGGGATGCGCACGGCTGCCTTCACCTCGGCGATCGTCTCGTACTCCGCCTGGCCGGCGAACATGCACGCGCGCGTGCGGCCGTGGATGGCGAGCATCTGCACGCCGGCCGCCTCCGCGATGCCGGCGATTGCGAGCGCGTTGCGCCGCCCGGGCTGCGGGCCGGTGCGGATCTTCAGCGTGACCGGCACCTCCACCGCAGCGACGACCGCTTCCAGGATGCGACCGACCAGCCGCTCGTCCTCGAGAAGAGCCGAGCCGGCCTGGCGATTGCACACTTTCTTGGCCGGGCAGCCCATGTTGATGTCGATGATGTCGGCGCCGAGCCCAACATTGTGGCGGGCAGCCTCGGCAAGCGCCGCCGGCTCGGCGCCGGCAATCTGCACCGAAACCGGGCCTTCCTCACCGGCGTGGTCGACGCGCAGCCGGCTCTTGCGCGAATCGCGCAGCTCGGGACGCGAGGAGACCATCTCGGAGACCGCGAGCGCGGCGCCGAAGCGCCTGGCGAGGCGGCGGAAAGGGCGGTCGGTGATGCCCGCCATCGGAGCGACAAACAAAGCGTTGCGCAGTGTGTGCGCGCCGATCTTCATTTCCGATGGCTTGGGTTGCGAGGGGAAGGAATTTTATCCGCTCGGCTTTTTTTATGGAAGGGCGGAAGGGCCGAACATCATGCGCCGCGCAAAGAAGCGCCGCGGCGCCGGCAGCAGGTCGAGCGCGGTGAGCGCCGCGCCGCGCGCGGCGCGCGCGACGCGGCTCGATCCCATGAAGCCGCGCGCAAGCAGATCGGTGACGCGGATCGCCGCCGCGGCATCGAGCCTGCGGCTCGCGGCATAAGCCTCGAGAACGGCCGCCTCGCCCGGTTCGGTGGCGCCGCGCAGCGCCTGTGCGAGGTCCCAGGCGTCGCGCAGCCCGAGGTTGAGGCCCTGGCCCGCGACCGGGTGCAGCGTCTGCGCGGCGTTGCCGATGTAGACCGCGCGCGGCGCAATGCGGGTGCGGCGCACGCGCAGCACGAGCGGGTGCACGGTTCGCATCTCCACCTTCACAGGCGCGCCGGCGCGCCGGCCGGCGGCGGTGGCGAGCGCGTCCAGGAATTCCTTTTCCGGACAAGCCGCCAGGCGCTGTGCGCGCTCGGGGGGCAGGGTCCAGACCAGCGCGTGGCGGCCGGCGAAGGGCAGCAGGGCGAGGGGCCCTTCGCCCGTGAACCGCTCGAAAGCGGTGTGCTGCGCCGGTGGCTCGGAATGCACCAGGGCGACGAGCGCGTGTTGCGCATAGCGCTTTTCCTGCGCATCGGCAATGCCCTCGGCATGGACGGTACAACGGGCAGGAAGGCTTTCCGACGTGAGAAGCTCTCGGACGAGAAACCTGAAGTTTTCGGTGAGGATCCCGTAGTCGGTGACATAGCCGAGCGCGGGCACGCCGGCGTCGGCGGCGTCGAAGCGCGTGCGCCCGAACCCACCCGCCTGGGAAACCTCGATGCTTTCGATGGGCGTCGCCTGCAGTCCCTGCCACGCTCCCAGGCGCTCGAGGATCAGGCGGCTCCCTTGCGAGAGCGCGATGGGCCGGAAGCCGGGAGGCGCGGCCTGGGCCTCCATGACCTCGACCTTGAACCCTGCGTCGCGCAGCGCCGCCGCGGCGGCGCAGCCCACCGGGCCGGCGCCGCGGACGAGAACGTCAGCTTCTGCCGCGAGCATCGCGCATCAGCGCTTCGATGTCGTCGATGCGCTTGGGCGCCTCGGCGGTGAGCACCTCGCAGCCGCCTTCGCGCACCAGCACGTCGTCCTCGATGCGCACGCCGATGTCGCGCAGCCGCTCCGGCACGTCGGCGGCGGCGCGGATGTACAGCCCGGGCTCGACGGTAAGCACCATCCCCGGCGCCAGCGGCCGCCAGCTTCCCTGGTGCTTGTACTCGCCGGCATCGTGCACGTCGAGGCCGAGCCAGTGGCCGGTGCGATGCATGTAGAAGCGCTTGTAGAGCTCCTTCTCGAGCACCGTGTCGAGCGTTCCGGCGAGTAGCTTCAGATCGAGCATCCCCTGCGCCAGCACCCGCACCGCCGCGTCGTGCGGCTCGTTCCAGGCGGTTCCCGGTCGCACCTTGTCCATCGCCGCGCGCTGCGAGGCGAGCACCAGCTCATACACCTCGCGCTGCGCGCCGCTGAAGCGGCCGTTGACGGGGGAGGTGCGCGTGATGTCGGAGGCGTAGCCGTCGAGCTCGCAGCCCGCGTCGATGAGCAGCAACTCGCCGTCGCGCAGCGGCATGCTGTTGGACACGTAGTGCAGCACGCAGGCGTTGGCCCCGCCGGCGACGATGGGGGAGTAGGCGGGGAATTGCGCGCCGTTGCGGCGGAATTCATACAGCAGCTCTGCCTCGATCTCGTACTCGTTGCGCCCCGGCCGCGCCGACTGCATGGCGCGGCGGTGCGCCGCGGCGGCAATGCCGCCGGCGCGGCGCATGAGCGCGGCTTCGTGCGCATCCTTCAGCAGGCGCATGTCGTCGAGCACGGCGCGCACGTCGTGCACGCGCTCGGGCGCGGCGACGCCGGCGCGAGAGCGCGCGCGAACCGCGTTCAAGCAGCGGATCAGCCGCGCATCCCATTCGGCGTCGGCGCCGATGGGGTAGTGCACCGCCGGCTGGTTCTCGAGCAGGCGCGGCAGGACCTCGTCCAGGGCGGCAGCCGGATGCGCCTCGTCGAAGCCGAAGCGCTCGCGGGCGGCATCGGGCCCGTGACGGAAGCCGTCCCAGATCTCCCGTTCCTCGTTGCGCTCGCGGCAGAAGAGCAGCGTGCGGGGCGATTTTCCGCCCACGACCACGAGCGTCGCCTCCGGCTCGGTAAAGCCGGTGAGGTAGTAGAAGTAGCTGTCGAATCGGTAGGGATAGTGCGAGTCGCGGTTGCGCGGCCGCTCGGGCGCGGTGGGCACGAGTGCCACCCCCTCGCCGATGGCGCGCGCGAGCCGCTCGCGGCGGCTGCGGTAGATGGA
>JAQSVY010000353.1 GCA_029266935.1 Burkholderiales bacterium | reverse complement strand
GCTGATGCACGAGCTGCGCGGCGCGCACGAGCCCGCCTTCGACGAGCAGATCCGCCACCTCGCGCCCTGCGACCTGCTGCTCGTGGAAGGCTTCAAGCATGCGCCGATCCCCAAGCTCGAGGTGTGGCGCGCCGCGACCGGCGAGGGCCTGCTGCACCCCAACGACCCGCACATCGTCGCCGTCGCGAGCGACGAGAAGGTCGACACGAAGCTGCCGCTCCTCGACCTGAACGACGTCGACGGCATCGCGCAGTTCATCGTCACGAAGCTGGAGCTGAAATGAGCAATGGACTGCTTTCCGTGGATGCCGCCCTCGAGCAGCTGCTGGCGGGTGCGAAGCCGGTCGCCGAGATCGAGGAGGTGCCGACCCTCGAGGCGACGAACCGCGTCCTCGCCCGGTCACAGCGCTCCACCATGGACGTGCCGCCCATGGACAACAGCGCGATGGATGGCTATGCAGTTCGTCTTTCAGACCTGCAGGGAAAGAATTCTCTTCTCGTAAGACAGAAGATCATGGCCGGCTCGGTTGGCAAGGCGCTCGAGCCCGGCACCGCAGCGCGCATCTTCACCGGCGCGCCGATTCCCCCTGGCGCCGACGCGGTGGTGTCGGCAGCGACGTGAAGAAGGGCGGCGAGGTCCTGGCCGCCGGGAAGCGGCTGCTGCCGCAGGACACGGGGCTCGCGGCCTCCGTCGGGATCAAGACGCTCCCGGTGTTCCGCACGGTACGGCTCGGGCTTTTCTTCACCGGCGACGAGCTGGTGATGCCGGGCGAGCCGCTGCCGCCGGGGCGCATCTACAACTCCAACCGCTTCACGCTGCGTGGCCTCGCCGAGGTGTTCGGCTGCGAGCTCAGGGACTACGGCATCGTTCCCGACACCCTGGAGGCGACGCGCGGGGTGCTGCGCCGCGCCGCGGCGGAGTGCGACGTGATCGTGACCTCCGGGGGCGTGTCGGTCGGCGACGCGGATTTCGTCAAGCCGGCGGTAGAGGCGGAAGGCAGGCTGCTCATGTGGCGCATCGCCATGAAGCCGGGGCGTCCCCTGGCCTTTGGCGTGGTCCAGAACGCTTCTTTCATCGGGCTGCCCGGCAACCCGGTATCCAGCTTCGTGACGTTCCTGATCTTCGTGCGGCCCTTCCTCCTGAAGACCCAGGGCATGACCGAAGTCATGCCGCGCGCCATCGCCGCGCGCGCCGACTTCGACTGGCCCGAGCCCGACGCGCGGCGCGAGTTCCTGCGCGTAAAATGGAACGCGCAGGGCGGCCTCGAGCTTTACCCGACGCAGGATTCCGCGGTGCTCACGTCGACCGCCTGGGCTGACGGCCTGGTCGACAACCCGCCCGGGCAGGCGATCCGCAGAGGCGACCAGGTGCGCTTGCTGCCCTACTCGGAGCTCTACTGGTAATGAAGGTCAAGCTGCTTTTCTTCGCCGGGCTGCGCGAGCAGCTCGGCACCGCCGGCGAGGAGATCGAGCTCCCAGCCGCGGTGAACACTGTCGCGGCCTTGCGCACGCATCTCCTTGGACGAGGCGAGAGGTGGCAATCCGCTCTCGGAGAAGCACGCCTGGTGCGCACGGCGGTGAACCAGGACATGGTCCAGTCGACGGCGCGCATCAAGGCGGGCGACGAAGTGGCGTTCTTCCCCCCGGTGACCGGCGGGTGAAAGTATCCGTGCAAACCGCGGACTTCGACCTCTCCTCCGAGGTGAAGGCTCTTGCGGAAAAGAACACGAACATCGGGGCCGTCGCGAGCTTCGTCGGCGTGGTGCGCGAGGTGGCGATGACGCTCGAGCATTACCCGGCCATGACGGAGGCGGCGATACGCAAAATCGTGGAGGAGGCGAAATCGCGCTGGGAGGTGATGGACTGCACCGTCATCCACCGGTACGGCGAGCTCCAGCCCTCCGACCAGATCGTGCTGGTGGCGGTGGCGAGCGCGCATCGCGGCGACGCGTTCGCGGCGTGTGAGTTCATCATGGACTACCTGAAGACGCGCGCGCCGTTCTGGAAGAAGGAGCACCGCGCCGAGGGCGCGCGCTGGGTCGAGGCGCGCGCTTCCGACGACGACGCGGCGGAGCGCTGGGCGGGGAAGGTCGGCTGAGCCAGCCCTTCTCCGAGTGGCGCCCGCATCCCTGGCACGGCCTGGAAGCGGGGCGCGGGCCGCCGCGCTTCGTCAACGCCTACATCGAGATCACGCCCTTCGACGTCATCAAGTACGAGGTCGACAAGGGCAGCGGCTACCTGCGCGTCGACCGGCCGCAGCGCACCTCTTCGCAGCCGCCTTCGCTCTACGGCTTCATCCCGCGCACCTATTGCGGCGCGCAGGTGGCGGCGCTGTGCGCCGGCGCCGAGCGCGGCGACGGCGACCCGCTCGACATCTGCGTCATCAGCGAGCGGCCGATCGCGCGCTCGGAGCTGATCGTGCCGGCGCGCGTGGTCGGCGGGCTGCAGCTCCTCGACCGCGGCGAGGCCGACGACAAGATCGTCGCCGTGCTCGAGGGCGACTTCGTCTGGGGCGAGGTGCGCGACGTCGGCGAGCTGCCGAAGATCCTGGTCGAGCGCCTGCACCACTACTTCTCGACCTACAAGCTCGTCCCCGGCGCGCAGCCGCA
>JAQSVY010000073.1 GCA_029266935.1 Burkholderiales bacterium | reverse complement strand
TGCGGCCCGCACTTCTGCTCGATGAAGATCACGCAGGACGTGCGCGACTACGTCGAGCAGGGGCTGAAGGAGAAGGCGGTCGAGTTCGTGAAGAAGGGCGCGGAGATCTACACGCCGAAGACCTAAAGGAAGAGGGCCTCCGCGCTCATCGGGATGCGCCCGTACTCGAGCGTGCGCTTGATGCGGTAAGGCTCGCCGCTCGCGATCTTCAGGCCGCGCGAAAGGTCGATCAGCTTCTGCGGCTTGAGCGGGTTGCCGGCTGCGTCGCGGATCACCATGACGCGAGGCTGCAGGCGCTTCTCCAGGTTCTGCGCGATGACGATGCCCGACTCGCCGCTGTTGAGCTCCACCGTGCTGCCGATCGGGAAGATGCCGATGCAGCGGATGAACTGCTCCACCAGGAACGGATCGAAGAAGGTGCCGCGCCACTTGTACAGCATGCTGAGCGCGGTCGAGGGCGCCACCGGCGCGGCGTAAGGCCGGCGCGCCGTGAGCGCATCGAAGGTGTCGACGATGGCCCCGATCGAGCCGATCAGGCCGATCTCCTTGCTGCGCAGCTTGTTCGGATAGCCGCTGCCGTCGTGGCGCTCGTGGTGCAGCAGCGCGAGCTCGGGGAGCTGCGCCGGCAGGCCCGCGGTCTCCCGCAGAATCTCGGCCGAGTACTCGACGTGCTTCTTCGCCAGCTCGAACTCCTCGACGCTGAGCCGGTCGCGCTTCTCGATCAGCCTGTTGGGCAGGCGCACCTTGCCGACGTCCTGCAGCAGGCCGACGTGCCCGAGCAGCACCACGTCCTCGCGCGACATCTCGAGAAAGCGGCCGAACGCGGTCATGTACACCGAGACGTCGAGCGCGTGCGACTGGGTGTAGTCGCCCTTTTGCTGCAGCTGCGTGTAGAGCAGCATGGCGTCAGGATTGCGCAGCACGCTCTCGATGAGGCCGGTGATTGCCTCGGTCACGCTCTGGGCGTCCAGCATCTTGCCGGCGCGCAGCGCGATGAGGATTTCCTGGACCGCCTTCTTGCCCTTGAGGTGCACGGCCATGGCGCGGCGAAGCTCCTCCTCGACCGGCGCCTGCTCGATGTATTTCACCTTGCCGGTGCGCGAGAGATCAAGCGCGCTTTTCATCGCGCCGGTGCCGATGGCCGGGTCGACCAGCTGCGCGATGGTCTCGGCCTTGGCCGGGTCGACCTGCACTTGCTTGCAGTACTTCTTCAGCGTCTCGAGCTGCTCGGGAGTCTGCAGCACGAAACCCTGGAAGCGGAACGGCGTGTCGGTCCACGGCCGGTCCAGCTCGGCCACGTACATGCCGAACTGCAGCTCCTCGACGGGTACCGTCTTTCGCATGAGGGTTAAGATTAACGCATGAAAGCCCCGGACGAGACCCAGGTGCCGGAGGTCGCGCGCGAGCGCTGCGACTTCATCTACCGCCGGATCGCCCCCGGCGTCGCCGCCACTGCCGTCCTGAGCCTGCTGCTCTCGGCCTTTCTCTGGCGCTCGCGGCCGCTCGAGCTGATTGCTTTCTGGCAGGTCTTGATCCTCGGGCTCGCGGCAGCGCTGTGGGCGCTGTCGCTCGCGTACAAGCGCGTTGCGGCGGCGCGCAAGAAGCCAGCCCTGTGGATCCGTCGCGCCGGCTTCGGCGCGGCCGCCCTGGGCGCCGGCTGGGGCTTCGCCGCGGCGGTGTTCTTCCCCGGCGCGCCGGAGGAGCAGGTGTTCATCGCCTTCATGGTCGCGGTGGTCACCGTGGGGGCGCTGCCGCTCTTCTCTACGGTGTGGTGGGTGTATGCGCTCTATGCCGCGGGGGTCATGCTGCCCTTCAACGTCGTGCTCTTCGCCTACGGCACCGAGCTCTTCCGGCTCCTCGGTGCGGCAATGCCGCTGCTTTTCATCGCCAACGTGCTTACCGCCTACGAGCTCGGCCGGGTGTTCGCCAGCGCGTTCGGGCTGCGCGGGGCCTACCGGCGCCTCTCGAGCGACAACGCCGAGATCCAGGCCCAGCTCGGCGAGCAGCTCGACAGCCTGCTCGACGCGCACCGCGAGGTGCAGGCGTACGGCCGCAAGCTGTCGCTGTTCTCCGAGCGCGCGCCGATCGCGGTATTCGAGGTCGACCCGCGTGCCACGATCCTCGACATGAATCCGGCAGCGCAGAACCTGTTCGGCTATGCCTCCCCCGAGATGGTCGGGCGCAACATCATCACCATGCTGCTCGCCGGCGACGATCGCAGCCGCACCGAGGCGTGGTGGGCCGAATTCATCGCCGCCGGCAAGCCGGCGACTCTGGTGGCGGAAAACTGCATGCGGCGCGATGGCCTGGCGCTCGCCTGCGAATGGACCATGACCCCGCTCGTCAACGATGAGGGCCAGGTCAGCTCGATCGTGCTGCAAGGCCGCGATATCACCCAGCAGCGCGCGGCCGAGCGGGTGAGGAGCGAGTTCACCTCGACCCTCAGCCATGAGCTGCGCACGCCGCTCACCTCGATCCTCGGCTCGCTTTCGCTGCTGCGCAGCGGCGCGCTCGGCGACGTGCCCAAGGAGCAGGATGAGATCGTCGAGATCGCCGAGAGGAACGGCAAGCGCCTGCTCGACTTGATCAACGAGGTGCTCGACATCGAGAAGATCGAGTCCGGACGCCTCTCGCTCGAGCCCGAGCCGATCGAGCTGGACGAGCTGCTGCGCGAGTCCGTGCGCCTGAACCAGGGCTTCGCCGACCGCTTCCACGTGCGCCTGGCGCTGGCGGAGGAGATGCGGGGCAGCGTGCCGCCGGTCACGGTGCGTGCCGATCGCAAGCGCCTGATGCAGGTGATGACGAACCTGCTCTCGAACGCCGCCAAGTTCTCGCCGCCCAGCGGCTCCGTCGACGTGAGCGTCACGCTCGGAGAGGGCATGGTGCGCGTGGGCGTCGCCGACCGCGGCCCGGGCATTCCGGAGGCCTTTCGCAACCGCATCTTTGGCCGCTTCGCGCAGGCCGACTCGACAGATTCGCGCATCAAGGGCGGCACCGGCCTGGGGCTAGCGATCTCCAAGCGCCTGATCGAGATGATGCAGGGCCGCGTCGGCTTCGAGGACCGCGAAGGCGGCGGCACCATCTTCATGGTGCTGGAGAAGGCGGGCTACCGCGTCGACACCGTCGCCGACGCCGCAGCTTCGCGCACGCTGCTCGGGCGCTGGAAGTATGCCGCGTGGCTCCTCTCGCGCCGGCTGCGCGACGCCGAGGATCCCCTTGCGCTGATCGCGGAGATGCGCGAGCGGCTCGAGGGCACGCGCATCATCATGCTCGCCGGCCTGCGCACCGATCGGGCCGGCGTGCCGGAGCCGCAGCGACACGGCATCGTCGACTGGCTGCTGAAGAACGACTCGCGCAGCCGCGTCGTCGAGGCGGTCGGTCAGGCCCTCGGCCGCCCGGCGCCGCATCCGGGCAGCTAGTGCGCCGCGGCTTCATGGAATCGGGCCTGCTGGCCTCGCTTGCCCAGATCGCCGCGGTGGTGGCGATCGGCGTGCCGCTGCTCATGTACCTCGTGCAGGACAAGCTCGTGTTCATGCCGCAGCCCCTGAGCGAAGAGCGCCGAGCGCAAATCCAGGAAGAAAAGGAGGGTCAGGCTGCCAGCGTGTCGCTCGACGCCGAAGACGGCACGCGGCTGCATGCCTGGCTGGTGAAGGGTGAGCCGCTCGTCCTCTACTTCGGCGGCAACGCCGAAGAGGTGTCCTGGATGCTCGAGGAAGGGCGGCGACGGCTCCCGGGCGCAGGCTGGCTCCTCGTCGACTATCGCGGCTACGGCGCGAGCGGCGGGTCTCCCTCCGAGAGGGCGCTGGTCGCCGACGCGCTGCGCTGGTACGACCATGTTTCGCAGCTTTCACGAGCGCACAGAATCTTCGTCTTCGGCCGTAGTCTTGGCAGCGGCGTCGCGGTACAGGTCGCCGCCGCCCGGCCGGTCGCCGGGGTGATCGCCATCGCGCCCTACGACAGCCTCGCAGCGGTGGGCCAGCACCACTATCCTTTCCTGCCGGTAGGCATGCTCCTCAGGCACCGCTTCGACTCCGTGGCGCTCGCGCCGCGGCTGAAGGTTCCCCTGCTTTGCCTGGTCGCTGAGCGCGACCAGGTGATACCCGCCGTCCATTCGCGGCGGCTCTACGAGGCCTGGGCCGGCGAGAAGCGCTGGGTCGAGCTGCGCGGCGCCGGGCACAACAGCACCGACAGCGCGCCGCAGTTCTGGGACAACATCCGGGAGTTCATCAAGGCGGGATGAAAGATCTGCTCGACGCGCTGGTCCTCGGCATCGTTGAGGGGCTGACCGAGTTCCTGCCGATCTCGAGCACCGGCCATCTCATCCTCGCCGGCGACCTGCTGGAGTTCGCCCCGCCCGGGCGCGACGCCTTCTACGTTGCCATCCAGACCGGCGCGATGCTGGCGGTGGTATGGGAGTATCGGGCGCGCTTCTTTCGCGTCGACCCGCAGCTCTGGCGCAACCTCATCGTCGCCTTCCTGCCGGCAGCCGTTTTCGGGCTGCTGGCCGGCGGCTTCATCAAGGCGCATCTCTTCAAGCCCGTCCCGGTCGCGCTCGCCTTCATCGTCGGCGGCCTGATCATCCTCTGGGTCGACCGGGGACAGCGCCACGCGAGAGTGGAAAGCACCCAGGCGATGACGTGGCTCGACGCGCTGAAGGTCGGTGTTGCGCAGTGCTTCGCGCTGATTCCGGGGACCTCGCGCTCGGGGGCGACCATCATCGGAGGGATGCTGTTCGGGCTTTCGCGCCGGGCGGCGACCGAGTTCTCGTTCTTTCTCGCGGTGCCGACGCTGATCGCGGCGGGCGCCTACGACTCGTGGAAGAACCGCGGGCTGTTTTCCGAGGCCGATCTCGGCATGTGGGCGGTGGGGCTGGTGATGTCCTTCATCTCGGCCTTCTTGGTCATCCGCTGGCTGATCCGGTACGTCGCCACTCACGACTTCCGCTGGTTCGCCTGGTACCGCATCGCGTTCGGGCTGGTCGTGCTGGCAACCGCGTACTTCGGCTGGGTCGACTGGACGCTCGACTAGCTCGGTTTCAACTCTGGATCCAGGGCAGGCAGGCCTTCTTCCAGCCGCCTACGGTGCCGCGGTGCTGCGCCGCGTCCTTGTCACCTTCGAAGCCTTCGAGGACGTTGTAGGCCTCACGCCAGCCTGCCTGGGTCGCGGCTTGCGCCGCCGAATGCGAGCGAGCGCCGGAGCGGCAGATGAACATGACCGGCTCGTCCCTGGGCACCAGCGCGGCGAGCTCGGCGAGAAACGCGGGGTTCGGGCGGCCGTCCGGCCAGGTTTGCCACTCGACCGCAGCCGCGCCCGGGATGCGGCCGACGTAGGCGAGCTCCGGCTTGGTGCGCACGTCGACCAGCCAGCCCCCGGCCTTCATCAGCTCGCCGGCTTCGGCGGGCAGGAGCGCGCCAGCGTAGGTAAGGCCCATTGCGCGGGCGCGCTCGGCGGCCCGCTTCCTGATTTCGTCCATCGGTTGCCCTCGCATTATAGGAGTGCGCCGCCGTGCACCGGCGCCCCTATTCGGTGCATATCTCTCCGGCTAGAATGCGCCGGTACGGGGCATGGCGCGTGGCATGGAACATGCTCCCCCGGCGCTACTACACCTAGACCAACTCAGCGGAGATTCCCGAATGGCGACGACGCCCGATGACGTCCTGAAGCTCATCAAAGACAAGGAGGTGAAGTTCGTCGATCTCCGGTTCACCGACACGCGCGGCAAGGAGCAGCACGTGACGGTGCCGATCAGGTACTTCGACAAGGACAAGTTCGAATCGGGCCACGCCTTCGACGGCTCCTCGATCGCCGGCTGGAAAGGCATCCAGGCGTCCGACATGCTGCTCATGCCAGACGCCGCCTCGGCGCGCATGGATCCCTTCACCGACGAGCCGGTGCTCAACCTCAGCTGCGACGTCTACGACCCGATCGACCACAAGCCCTACGACCGCGACCCGCGCTCGATCGCCAAGCGCGCCGAGGCCTACCTCAAGTCGACCGGGCTGGGCGAGGTCGCCTACTTCGGGCCCGAGCCCGAGTTCTTCATCTTCGACGGCGTCACCTGGAACGTCGACATGTCGGGTTGCTTCGTGAAGATCAAGTCCGAAGAAGCCCCCTGGTCCGCCGGCATCGACTACGAGTCGGGCAACATGGGTCACCGCGCGCCGGTCAAAGGCGGCTACTTCCCGGTGCCGCCGATCGACACGCTGAACGACATCCGCAATGCCATGGTGCTCGCGCTCGAGCAGCAGGGCGTCGAGTGCGAGGTGCACCACCACGAGGTGGCGGCCGCCGGGCAATGCGAGATCGGCACGCGCTTCGCCCCGCTCGTGCAGCGCGCCGACTGGATGCAGATTCTCAAGTACACGGTGTGGAACGTCGCGCATTCCTACGGCAAGACCGCGACCTTCATGCCCAAGCCCGTGGTGGGCGACAACGGCTCTGGCATGCACTGCCACCAGTCGGTGTGGAAGGGCGGCAAGAACCTCTTCGCCGGCAACGGCTACTCCGGCCTGTCGGAGTTCGCGCTGCACTACATCGGCGGCATCATCAAGCACGCGAAGGCGCTCAACGCCATCACCAACCCCGGCACGAACTCCTACAAGCGCTTGGTGCCCGGATTCGAAGCGCCGATCAATCTCGCCTATTCCGCGCGCAACCGCTCCGCCGCCTGCCGCATCCCGTTCGTCAACAGCCCGAACGGCCGGCGCGTCGAGGTACGCTTCCCCGATCCGACCGCCAATGCTTATCTCGCCTTCGCGGCGATGCTGATGGCGGGGCTGGACGGCGTGCAGAACAAGACCAACCCCGGCGACCCGATCGACAAGAACCTTTATGACCTGCCCCCGGAAGAGGCGAAGAAGGTGCCCAACGTCTGCGCCTCGCTGGAAGAGGCGCTCGGCTGCCTGCAGGACGACCGCGCGTTCCTCACGCGCGGCGGCGTGTTCTCCGACGACTTCCTCGAGTCCTACATCGCGCTCAAGGAAGAGGAGCTCACCCGCTTCCGCATGACCACGCACCCGGTCGAGTTCGACATGTACTACGCTTCTTAAGAAACGCTTCTGCCTTGATTTTGCTAGACTTCCGCGCATGGGGCGGAAGCTGGCAGGGGTGATCGTGGTCCTGGGGGCGCTCGGCGCGATGCCGGCGTACGCCCAGGTCACGGAAATCTACAAGTGCTACGACGAGAACGGCCGGCCGCTGTACACGAGCGACAAGCGCGATACTCGCGGCAAGAAGTGCGAGCTGGTGTCGCGCGAGATCAACATCGTGCCGGCGCCGCCGGCGCGCAAGGTGTCTCCCGGCGGCTTCCCGAAGGAATCCGCCTCCGACCGTGCGAATGCGAAGGGGCGGCAACGCGAGATCCTCGAGAAGGAACTCGCCTCCGAGCAGCAGCTGCTCACAAAGGCGCAGAAGGACCTCGCCGACCAGGAGGCGATCCGCACCGGCGACGAGCGCAACTACGCGCGCGTGCTGGAGCGGCTGCAGCCCTACAAGGACAGCGTCGAGACTCACCAGAAGAACATCGAAGCGCTGCAGCGAGAGCTCTCCAACCTTAGCCGCTGAGCCGCCCGGCGGCGTTCCATGGCGAATGCCTCGTTCTCAGGCCTGGACCTGCTGCCCACGGCGGTGGTGGCGCTCGACGATGAGCTGGTGGTCCGCTATGCCAATCCCGCGGCGGAGAACCTGCTTGCCACCGGCGCGAAGAGCCTGATCGGACAGGCGTTCCTGACGCTCTTCTCCGAGCAGGTGGAGCTCGAGCAGACCCTGGCCGAAGCGCGCACCACCCACTGGGACTACTCCGGGCGGAACGTGACCTATACGCGCCCGGGCCGCGAGCCGCTGCCGCTCGCCTGCGTCGTGACGCGCATCGACCTCCCGGAAGCGGCGCTGCTCGCGGAGCTGCGCCCCCTCGAGCAGCAGCTGCGCATGGCGCGCGAGGACCGGCTGCAGTTCGAGCAGCAGGCGAACCGCGAGCTGATCCGCAACCTCGCGCACGAGATCAGGAACCCCCTCGGGGGATTGCGCGGTTCGGCACAACTCCTGGAAAAGGAACTGAAAAGAGGCGACCTGCGCGAGTACACGCAGGTGATCATCAAGGAAGCCGACCGCCTGCAGACGCTGATGGACCGCATGCTCACGCCGCACCGCGCGCCGCGCCTCGAGGCGTTCAGCGTGCACGAGGTGCTGGAGCGCGTGAGAAGCCTGGTCAAGGCCGAGTTCGGTGCCGACATCGAGCGCGATTACGACCCCAGCCTGCCCGAGCTTGTCGGCGACCGTGAGCAGCTCATCCAGGCGGTGCTCAACATCGCGCGGAATGCTGCCCAGGCCGGAAGCAAAAAGATAACTTTTAGAACCCGAGTGCTTCGGCAAGTGACCATCCTGAAGCAGCGCCACAAGCTGGCACTAGAATTGCAAGTCGTCGACGACGGCCCGGGTGTGGCGGAGGAGATCCAGGACCGGATCTTCAATCCGCTCGTTTCCGGGAGGGAGGGCGGCACCGGCCTGGGACTCTCGCTCGCGCAGACGTTCGTCCAGTATCACCAGGGCGTCATCGAGTTCGAGTCCCGCCCCGGCCGCACCGTATTCAGGATCCTGATGCCGCTCATATGAAACCGGTCTGGATCGTCGACGATGACCGCTCGATCCGCTGGGTGATCGAGAAGGCGCTTTCGCGAGAAGGTATCGCCTTCGACTCGTTCGCTTCGGCGCAGGAGGCGATCGACGCGCTTCCCGGCGGCTTGCCGGAGGTGCTGGTGTCCGACATTCGCATGCCCGGACGCTCGGGCCTCGAGCTCCTGCAGGCGGTGAAGGAGCGCGACCCTGCCGTTCCCGTCATCGTCATGACCGCCTATTCCGACCTGGACTCGGCGGTGGCGGCGTTCCAGGGCGGCGCCTTCGAGTACCTGCCCAAGCCCTTCGACATCGACCAGGCGGTGGACCTGATCCGCCGCGCCCTCGAGGAGCGCCGCCGAGAAACGCAAGTCAAGGAAAACAACATCGAAGTAAAAGAAATGCTCGGGCAGGCGCCGGCGATGCAGGAGGTGTTCCGCGCCATCGGGCGGCTTTCGCAATCGAGCGCGACGGTGCTGATCACCGGCGAGTCGGGAACCGGAAAGGAGCTGGTCGCGCGCGCGCTGCACCGCCACGGTGCGCGCGCGGCGAAGCCCTTCATTGCCATCAACACCGCCGCGATGCCCAAGGACCTGCTGGAGTCTGAGCTTTTCGGCCACGAGCGCGGCTCCTTCACCGGCGCGCAGCAGCACGCGTCGGCGGGCACCAGCAGCTCAAGGCCAACGTGCGCGTGATCGCCGCCACCCATCACAATCTCGAGCAGCGCGTGCGCGAGGGCTCGTTCCGCGAGGACCTCTACCACCGCCTGAACGTGATCCGGCTGCGCCTGCCCAACCTGCGCGAGCGCGCCGAGGACGTGCCCCTGCTCGCCAGGCACTTCCTGGCTTCCAGTGCAAAGCAGCTGGGCGTCGAGCCCAAGCGCCTCGCCGAGGACGCGCTCGCGCATCTCTCGCGCCTGCCGTTTCCCGGCAACGTGCGCCAGCTCGAGAACCTCTGCCACTGGCTCACCGTGATGGCGCCCGGGCAGGTGATCGACGTGGGCGACCTGCCGGCGGAGTTCCGCGGCCAGGCCGCCGGGGCGGCTTCCGACTGGCTGGCGGGGCTCGAGCAAGAGGCCGAGCGGCGACTCACGCGCGGCGAGACTGGCATCCTCGACTCGCTCACCCGTCAGTTCGAGCGCGCCCTGATCACGCGCGCGCTCGCGCGGACCGGCGGCCGGCGCATCGAGGCGGCAAACCTGCTCGGGATGGGGCGCAACACCATCACCCGCAAGATCCAGGAGCTGGGGATCGAAGAGAAGGGGTCAGAGCAATTTTCAGAAGGTGAGCGGTGAGCTGCAGCACCGCCTCGGAAAATTGCTCTGACCCCTTTTCGACCTAAGCGGCGGCTTTCTTCGCCAGGCGGTTCTTTTCCAGCTGCGCGTCGACGAGCTTCACCACCTCGTCGATGACCTCGTTGCGCATGCCCTTCTGCGCGGCCACGGCCTGCACCAGCCGGTCGACGCGCTCGATGTTGGGCGCGCCGCCGTAGAGCGCGCGCGCGGCGGAGGACGGACTCGCGAGGCCGTTCGCGGCGGCAGCGTACTTCTCGAACGGCACCAAATCCTTCTCGTCGGCGCCGAGCGATACGCAGAGCTTGACCACCCAGTCGTACACGCCGCGGGAAGCCTCGGGGTTGGCGTGCACCGCCTCCTTGATGGGCCGCATTCCCTCGCGGGTGATGCAACGGTAATTGCCCGCCATCAGCATCGCCCATTTCGCGAGAGGCACGAACACCGAGTCGTGCACCTTCAGCTTCACCGGGATTTCCAGGCCGTCGAAGCGCGCCGTCTCAATGTCCCTTTCCAGGTCGCGAAGGATTTTGGTGTGGACCTCAGCCGGGAAGCGCGCCGACTTGAAGTTGGTCGGCAGGCGTACCTGCAGCACGTTGATCTTCTCCTCCGGCGGGCGGAAGGCCTGCGGATCCGGGCTGCACAGCGTCATCAGGTTAGGGTCGAAGCTGTCCCACACCGCGGGCTGCGTATAGCAGCTGCGCAGTTTCTCGATTGAAAGTTCTTTTATCCGGGCGAGGTACGGCAGAGGCGGCATGTTCATGATCGACATGCACGGCACCTTCGCCTTGGCGATGGCGTCGAGCAGCTCGCGCACGCCGGGCGAGCCGTACTGCGGCTCCTGCATGGCCAGGGCTATGAGGTCGTAGTCCGCCGGCTTGATCCCCGCGGGACCGTCGGCGGAGAGCTTCCCGGGGAGCTTGCGCGAATCGATCTCGAGCAGGCCTTCGCGGCCCTTGATCGGCATGCGCACGCGCGTGCCGTTGGTGTTGATGGCGTCCGCCTCGGCCGGCAGGCAGACGAGCTTCACGGTGTGCCCGCCCATGAGCAGCTTGGTCGCCAGCAGCGAGCCGTAGGAGGCGCCAAGAATCAGGATTTTGTAGGTCATCAGGTTCCCACGATGTGAAATACAGCGTTACCGGATGAAAGCAGCCTACTCCGTTCGGCGGGACCTTTCATGTTGCGGCGCCACAACGGCGTCACATAGAATGCTGCAATGCAAACATCCGCGCCCGAAGTGCACGCCGTCGCCGTCACAGGGCGCGTGACCCGGGAATTCGCGCAGATCCTCACGCCCGAGGCGCTGGATTTCGTCGCGGCGCTGCATCGGCGCTTTGAGCCCAGACGCCAGGAGCTGCTTGCGCGCCGCGCGGCGCGCCAAAAAGAGTTCGACGCCGGCACGCTCCCCGAGTTTCTTGAAAGCACGAAATCCATAAGAGAAAACCAATGGCAGGTGGCGCCGCAGCCGCGCGATCTGCTCGACCGGCGCGTCGAGATCACCGGGCCCACCGACCGCAAGATGGTGATCAACGCGCTGAACTGCGGCGCCTCGACCTTCATGGCCGATTTCGAGGACGCCAACTGCCCGACCTGGCACAACATGATCGACGGGCAGATCAACCTGCGCGACGCGGTGCGTCGCACGATCACGTTGCAACAGAATGGAAAAGAATACCGGTTGAAAGAGCGAACGGCGGTCGTCATCCCCCGGCCGAGGGGCTGGCACCTCGACGAAAAGCACGTCCTCGTCGACGGCAAGCCGGTCGCCGGCGCCATCTTCGACTTCGCGCTTTATTTCTTCCACAACGCGCGCGAGCTCCTCGCGCGCCGCTCCGGCCCGTACTTCTACCTGCCGAAGATGGAATCGCACCTCGAGGCGCGGCTGTGGAACGACATTTTTGTGTTTTCACAAAATGAGCTTCAGGTTCCCCAGGGATCGATCAGGGCCACGGCGCTGATCGAGACGGTGGTCGCGGCCTTCGAGATGGACGAGATCCTCTACGAGCTGCGCGAGCACTCGAGCGGTCTCAACATCGGTCGCTGGGACTACATCTTCTCGTGCATCAAGAAGTTCCGCGCCAACAAGAGCTTCTGCCTCGCCGACCGCTCGCAGGTGACGATGACTGCACCGTTCATGCGTGCCTACGCGCTGCTTCTGGTCAAGACCTGCCACCGACGCGGCGCGCCGGCGATGGGCGGCATGGCGGCGCAGATCCCGATCAAGAACGACCCCGCCGCGAACGAGGCGGCGCTGGAGAAGGTGCGCCAGGACAAGCTGCGCGAGGTGACCGACGGCTGCGACGGCACGTGGGTCGCGCACCCGGCGCTGGTGCCGGTCGCCAAGGCGGTCTTCGACCAGCACATGCCGCAGCCCAACCAGTACGGCCGCCAGCGGCCGGACGTGAACGTGAGCGCAGCCGATCTCCTCGACTTCCAGCCCGAGAAGCCGATCACCGAGGCAGGGCTGCGCAACAACATCTCGGTGGGCATCCAGTACCTCGGCGCGTGGCTCGCCGGCAACGGCTGCGTGCCGGTGTTCAACCTCATGGAGGACGCGGCCACCGCGGAGATCTCGCGCTCACAGATCTGGCAGTGGATCCGATCGCCCAAGGGCGTGCTCGAGGATGGTCGTAAGGTGACCGTCCCGCTTTTCAGGGATTTGCTGCAGGACGAACTGCGAAAAGTCCAAGCCGCCGGCGCCGAGGGCAAGCTCGACGAGGCCGCCGCCCTCTTCGACAAGCTCACTGCCGACGATACGTACGTCGAGTTCCTGACGCTTCCCGCATACCAGCAGATCGACTAGCCTCGGGCATCACCTCGTGCGCAAAGAGCGTCATCGAGCGCTCGACCAGCCCCGGGTCCAGGGCGCCGAAGTTGTGCATCGTCGCGACATGCCGGACCCCCATCTCGTGCAACCGGCGCACCTTGGCCGTCACCGTCTCGACGGACCCGAACAGGCAAAGGCCGGTCGCGATGATGTCCTCGTAGACGTGCTTCTTCGCGTAGAGCCGCGTGTCGACGTAGAGTTCGTAGGCGGCCTTGCACTGGCGGCGCGCCTCCGCGTCGCTCTCGGCGACGTGGGTGTGCAGCGTGAAGACGTGATCCTGCTCTTCGGCAGCTAAGCCTGCTTCCTGGCGTCCGCGGCGATACTCCGCGAGCATGGCGCCGATGTCGTCGAAGTCCTTGCAGGAGGCGTAGGGGACGGTGAAGATGTTGTTGCCCTGCGCGCCGACGTGGAAGGCCGCTTCGCGCGCCAGCACGGCGACGTAGATCGGCGGCACGCGCCCCTCGTGCGGCAGCACGTTGAGCACCGCCTTGTCGTGCGCCTCGCCCGCGAGCAGCCGGCGCACGACCGCGAGCTTTTCGTTGAAGATCGTCCTCTTTTCCTTCGGGTCGAGCCCAAAACCCGCGAACTCGTGCGCGAGGTAGCCCGAGCCGACGCCGAACACGAGCCGTCCGCCGCTCATCATGTCGAGCATGGCATAGGTCTCGGCGATGCGACGCGGGTCGTGGAAGGTGAGGATCGAGATCGCCGTGCCCAGACGGATGCGCCGCGTGCGCTGCGCCAGCGCGGAAAGCATGACCGCCGGGTCCGGCACCACCCCGTACTCGTGGAAATGGTGCTCGGCGCAGAAGAACGTGTCGTAGCCCAGGCGCTCGGCGAGCTCGCACTGTCGCATCACCTGCGCGTACAGCTCGGGTACCGTGCGCGCCAGGCGCGGGTGATGGTCGTTCACCGAGAAGATCGAGGTGCGCATCACTTCAAACAAACCGCCACACGTTGCCGCACTTGCGGCAGCGGGCGCTGAGCGGTGCTTCGCCGATGACGTCGAATGCGGCATAGGTTTGGCAGGACTTGCAGGTCGATTGCTCCGAAAGGCGCTCGGCCTCGGCCATGATCGCGCGATAGCGCTTGAGGCTGTGCCAGCCGGTGACGCCCACGGCGTAGACGAAGCCGAGCGTGATCAGGCTCGCCGCCGACGTGACGCGCCAGCCGACCAGCTCGAGCACCGCGCAGATGGCGAGCGCGCAGAGGATGCAGCTCACGAGCCACGCATGGCTCTCCAGGAGCTGGCGCTCGTACCAGCGCTTGAATCCCATCTTCTCGATCGAGCGGGCGGGTTCGGCGGTCATTGCAGGTCGGCGATCACCGGCGCATGGTCGGAGGGGCGCTCGAGCGCGCGCGGCGCCGTGTCTATCGTACAGGCCGTACAGCGCGCGGCGAGCGCGGGGGAGAGCATGACGAGGTCGATGCGCAGGCCCCAGCCTCGTTCGAACGCCTTCAGCCGGTAGTCCCACCACGAGAACATCCTCTCCGGTTGCGCAAACAGCCTGAAGGCATCGGCCAAGCCGATCGCCAAGACGCTTTGCAATGCCTTTCTTTCCGGTCCCGAGACGTGGATTTTGCCTTCCCAGCGCTTCGGGTTGTGCACGTCGCGGTCCTCGGGGGCGACGTTCATGTCGCCGAGCACCGCCAGGCGCGGGCGCCTTGCCAGCTCGTCCTTGAGCCAGCGTGCCAGCGCCTCGTACCAGCGCAGCTTGTACGCGTACTTGTCGCTGCCAGGCTCCTGGCCGTTCGGGGCATAGAGGCAGACGATGCGCACGTCCTCGATCGTGGCCGCGACGGTGCGCTTGGGGTCGTCGGTAAAGTCGGGAATTCCGTGCGTCACGTCGGTGATCGGATGCCGCGAAAGGATGGCAACGCCGTTGTAGGCCTTCTGGCCGCAGTACACCGCCTGGTAGCCCGCGTGCTCGAGCGCCTGCCGCGGGAAGTTTTCGTCCTCCGTCTTGGTCTCCTGCAGGCAGACAACATCGGGCTTCGCTGCTGCCAGCCAGTCGAGCAGGTGGGGAAGGCGAACCTTGAGCGAGTTGACGTTCCAGGTCGCGAGCCTGAAGGACACCTCGGATTGTTACTTTTTCTGCCTTCGCTGCGGCGGTGCGCCTGGGGCGTAGGGTCCGGGTGGCCTCTCCAGCTCCGCCTGGGGCGTCGCAGCCTCTCCCTCAGCGGGTCGGGCCTGCGCGCGTGGCGGCACTGCACCCTTCTTCGGGTAGCGGGCCGCGTCGAGGAGCGAGTCGTAGGCGGACTGCAGAAAGCCGCTGTGGACGCTGCGGCCGACCACGATAACCGGCACCACCTCGCCGCCGGAAACGCGCTTGAGCTCGTCTGCGGTCTCGGCATCGGACACCTGGATTTCCTTGAACGGCACGCCGCGCTGGTTCAGGACGTCTCGCGCGTCCTGGCAGGGCTCCTTGCAGGTTGGCGCGGTATAGAGCGTGACCGGGAAATCCTTGATTGCCTGCGCCAGCTCGTAGGGCATCTGCTCCCCCTCGGCCGGCGTGCTCGCGTAGGACTTCTTTTGCACGTTTTTTGCGGACGCCGGCGGCGGCGTGTCGGTGATGTGGACGCGCCCCTGGTCGTCCGTCCATCGATATAGCTCCTGCGCCGCGGCCGTTGCCACCGCGAGCATGAGAAGGGTGCCGCTGATGCGCATGCGCATCATGCAGCGATCATACCATTTTGCTTGAGCAGCGCTTCGACGCTCGGCTCGCGGCCGCGGAAAGCCGCGAAGGACTCTGCCGCCGGGCGGCTACCGCCCACCGCGAGGATCTCGTCACGGAAGCGCGCACCCGCCCCGGGATCGAGGACGCCGTTTTCCTCGAAGAAGCCGTAGGCGTCGGCGGAAAGCACCTCGGCCCACTTGTAGCTGTAGTAGCCCGCGGCGTAGCCGCCGGCAAAAATGTGCGAAAAGCTGTTCGGGAAGCGGTTGTATGCGGGCGGGTGCAGCACGGCGACGCGGCTGCGGACTTCCCGGAGCAGCTCAAGCGCGCTGCACGGTGCCGCCGGCTCGTACTCGGCGTGCAGGCGCATGTCGAACACCGCGAACTCGATCTGGCGCAGCATCGCCAGGCCGCTGTGGAAGTTCTTCGCCGCAAGCATGCGGTCAAACAACACCCGGGGAATCGGCGAACCTGTCTCCACGTGCCGCGTCATGTGCTGGAGCACGTCCCATTCCCAGCAGAAATTCTCCATGAACTGGCTGGGCAGCTCGACCGCGTCCCATTCGACGCCGTTGATGCCGGAGACGCCGAGGTCCTCGACGCGGGTGAGCAGGTGGTGCAGG
>JAQSVY010000352.1 GCA_029266935.1 Burkholderiales bacterium | reverse complement strand
ACGTGGCGGTAACGGTGCGCGGCGAGGTCGCCTGGGAGGCCGACGCGACCTGGGCGCCCGGCCGCCCCTGGACCCTGCCCTGGCTCGACGACCTGACGCTACGCCTCGCGCCCGCGGGCGTGCGCTTCGGCTACACGCGCAACCTGCATCCGGGCGGCAGCATCACCGTGTTCCTGCCACGTTTGGTAGAATTACCAAATGCAGGTCCGGGAGCGGATTCTGGAAGCGGCGCTGCGGCTGCTCGCCGCGCGCGGCGCGCATGAGCTGACGCAGCCCCGGGTCGCGAAAGCGGCCGGCGTCCGCCAGAGCCACCTCACCTACTACTTCCCCACGCGCGGCGAGCTCCTGCAGGAAGTCGCGCGCTACTCGATCGAGAAGCTCGCCGGCCAGCTCGGCGCCGCGAAGGCCCCGAGCCTCGCCGATGGCATCGCCGCGGGCAGCGCCGACAAGCGCCGCTCCCGTGTGATGCTGGGGCTGGTCACTGCGGCCGACCAGGACCCGGCGATCAAGAAGCGGCTTCGCAAGTTCATCGCCGAGCTGCGGCTGAGCATGGTCCCTGTTTTCGCAGCGGCCGGCCTGCGCGCCGATGCGGAGAGCGTCGCCTTCTTCCATTCGGTGATCGTCGGCTGCGCCGTGCTGCAGCTCGCGCGCGACAACGCCGAGGCGCGCGCCGAGGCGAGAAGGGTGTTGGCGAAGGCCGCGGCCTCCATCGCGAAACCAGGATGAAGAAGGTCCTCTTCCTTGTATTGGCCCTCGCGGGATGCGAGAAACCGGCCGACGATGCGTGGCAGGGCTACATCGAGGGCGAGTTCGTGCTGCTCGCCTCCCCCTACGCCGGACAGCTCGAGAAACTGCACGTGCGCCGCGGCGACCGCGTCGAGGCGGGCAAGCCGGTCTTCGCGCTCGAGTCCGAGTCCGAGCGCGCGGCGCGCCAGGAGGCGGCCGAGCGTCTGAAGAGCGCCGAGGCGCGCCTGGAGAACCTGCAGGCGGCGCGACGCGCGCCGGAGATCGATGCGCTACGCGCGCAGCTCACGCAGGCGCGCACCGCGGCGCAGCTCTCCGCCTCCCAGCTCGAGCAGCAGCAGAAGCTCTTCAAGGGCGGCTTCATCGCCGAGGCGCGCCTCGACGAGGTGCGCTCTGCGCACGAGCGCAACCAGGCGCGCGTCGCCGAAGTGCAGGCGCAGCTGCGCAGCGCCCGCCTGCCGCTCGGGCGCGAGGCGGAGCTCGCCGCTGCCGAGGGGGAAGTCGCCGCGGCGAAGGCAGCGGTGGCGCAGGCGGACTGGCGCCTCGAGCAGAAGAGCGCAGCCGCGCCCGTGGCAGCGCTCGTGCAGGATACCTACTTCGTCCAGGGCGAATGGGTAGTCGCCGGCCGGCCGATCGTCTCGCTGCTACCCCCCGGCAACCTCAAGGCGCGCTTTTACGTTCCGGAAGGCATGCTCTCCTCCATGAAGCCCGGGCTGGAGCTGCAGATTCTTTGCGACGGCTGCCCCGCGCCGATTGCCGCCAGGGTGAGCTTCGTCTCGAACCAGGCTGAGTACACCCCGCCCGTGCTCTACAGCAAGGAGTCGCGCTCCAAGCTGGTGTTCCTCGTCGAGGCGCGGCTCGATGCGTCGGTGAGCGACAAGCTGCGGCCGGGACAGCCCGTGGACGTGAGGCTCAAATGACCGAGCTCGCCATCGACGTCCACGGCCTGAACAAGAGCTTCGGCAAGAAGCACGTGGTGAAGGACTTCTCGCTGCAGGTGCGCCGGGGCGAGATCTACGGCTTCCTCGGCCCCAACGGCAGCGGCAAGACCACCTCGATGACGCAGCGCTTCTCGCTCTGGGAGGACCTGACGATCCGCGAGAACCTCGAGTTCGTGGCGCGCATGTACGGAATGAAGGATCGCAAGGGCGCGGTTTCAGAATCACTTCACGAACTGAAACTTCATGAGAGACAGAACCAGCTGGCGGGTACCCTTTCGGGGGGCTGGAAACAGCGCCTCGCCCTCGCTGCCTGCATGCTCCATCGCCCGAAGCTGCTGCTGCTCGACGAGCCGACCGCGGGTGTCGACCCGCAGGCGCGGCGCGACTTCTGGCAGGAGATTCACGCCCTCGCAGCAAAGGGCATCTCGGTGCTGGTGTCGACGCACTACATGGACGAGGCGGAGCGCTGCCACCGTCTCGCCTACATCGCCTACGGCAAGCTGCTTGCGACCGGCACGCCCGACGAAGTCTTGCACCGCGTGAGCCTCAGCACCTGGGAAGTGGCGGGCTCGCCGGCGAAGCTCTCCAAGCTCGCCGCGGTCCTGGAGGCGCGCGAGGGTATCGCGCACGTCACGGCGTTCGGCAATACGCTGCACGTGACCGGCGAAGACGAGGCGGCGCTGCAGCGGGCAATCGACGAGTACCGCGCCGACGCGGACCTGCACTGGATGCGCGCCGAGCCCGGGCTGGAGGACGTCTTCATTCACCTCATGCGCGGCGTGAGCGAGGAGGCGCGGTGAGCCTTTCGTGGTCCCGCTGGGTGGGCATCATCGTCAAGGAGTTCATCCAGCTCAAGCGCGACCGCCTCACCTTCGGCATGATCATCGGCATCCCGGTGCTGCAGCTG
>JAQSVY010000072.1 GCA_029266935.1 Burkholderiales bacterium | reverse complement strand
GGCGGCCTCGATGTCTGGAAAGTGCGCGATCTGCGCATTGAGGATCGCCCAGCCCGTGCCGCTCTCGCGCGTCAGCGGCAATGGATATATCTTCTCCAGTTGCTCGCCTTGCGGCCCGTGGTAGGCGGCCAGGCGCACGCTGTCCCCGTCGGCGAGCGTGATTCCGACGAGCTCGCCCTCGAACAGCTGCTCGCAGCCGGCGAGGATTTTCTCGAAGACCGGCTTGGTGTCCGCGATCGAGCCGGAAATGGCCCCGAGCACCTCCGCAGAGGCCTTCTGCTGATCGAGTGCTTCCTTGGTCTCGTTGAAAAGCCGGATGTTTTCGATCGCGATCACCGCCTGGTCCGCGAAGGTGGTGACCACCTCCATCTGCTTCTCGGTGAAGGGGTCCACGTGCGCTCCTTTGACCAGCGCGATCAGGCCGATCGGCTCGCCGTCGCGCAGCATCGGCACGGAAAGCACCGTGCGGTACGGGTCGAGCCGCACTAGGTCTTGCCGCCCGTATTCGGGGTCGGCCAGGACGTCGGGCATGTGTATCGCCCGCTTCTCGAGCAGCACGCGGCCGTTGATCGAATCGCGGCCCGGCCGGATCGGCTGCTCGCGCATGCGGCGCATCACGGGTGAATCCGGATCGTAGTTGTACGTGACCACCGGCAGGTAATTGCCGTGCTCGTCCGGCCGCAGCATCGCCGCGCGCACTGCTCCGGAGAGGCGCGTCGCATTGTCGAGCAGCGTCTGCAGTACCCTGTCGAGCTCGAACGTGGTGCGGCTGATGAGCTTGAGCACCTCGGCCGTTGCCGTCTGCTGGTTGAGCGATTCAGCGAGGTCTCTGTTGCGGGCGTCGAGCTCATTGAAGAGGCGTGCGTTCTCGATGGCGATCACTGCCTGGTCGGCGAACGTCCGAAGCAGCTCTACCTCCTTGTCGCTGAAAAGTCCCACCTCTGCTCGATTGACTGAGATTGCCCCGACGACCTGCTGCTCGCGAAACATCGGCACGCTGAGCACGCTGCGATATCCCGCGGTTGCGGCGACCGGTTTCGTCTGGTATTCGGGATCGGTCTCCGCCAGGGCATCCGCTACGTTGACCACCTGCCGGTCACGAATCGCACGCGCGGTATACGAACCTCCACTCGGGCGCATCGGGAACGATTTCAGCGCCGCGCCGACCGCATCGCGGTTCAACCCGAACGAGCTGGCAGCGCGGATCCATTCGCCGTCGTACATAAACACCCAGCCGAAGGTCGCACCGGTCAGGCGCGCAGCGCGCTCCGCAATGATGTCGAACACCGGCTGCGTATCGGTAAGCGATCCGCTGATCACCCGGAGGACTTCCGAAGTCGCCGTCTGGCGTTCTAGCGCTTCCCTGGTCTCGTTGAACAGGCGCACGTTCTCGATGGCGATCACCGCCTGATCGGCGAACGTCTTGACGAGAGCAAGGTGCTTCTCGCTGAACGGACGAGCCTCTTTGCGGCGAATCATGATCGCGCCGATCGCCGCACCCTCGCGCATCAGCGGCGTGGCGAGGATCGTGCGGTAGCCGAACTCCTTCGCCACGACGCGGCCCTGCGGAAACTCCTTTTCCTCGGACTGCAGGTCCGCGACATGGATCTGCAGGCCCTCGAGCACCGCACGGCCCGTCACCATGTCGCGCGACAGCGGCCGGAGGCCGCCCGGCGGCAGGTTCGGAATGTCGCCGAAGTGCGCCACGAAGCGCAGCGCGTCACCTTCCCGGATCTGCAGGATGGCGTCGTTCGCTTCGCATAGTCGAGCCGCGTTCGCAGCCAGAGCGTCGAACACCGGCTGGATATCCGTGGCCGAGCCGCGGATGACCTTGAGGATCTCGCTCGTCGCCGTCTGCTGCTCGAGCGCCTCCTTCGTCTCGTTGAACAGCCGGGCGTTCGCGATGGCAATGACGGCCTGGTCGGCGAAGGTCCGGATGAGCGCAAGCTGTTTCGGCGTGAGCTGGAATCCTGGATGCGGGTGGGTGAGCACGATCGTGCCGATGCCCTCTCCTTCGCGGATCAGCGGAATCACGGCCGCCGAGCGGTGACCGGCAATGCGGCCGATCTGCTTGACCTGTTCGCTATGCTCCGGCGCCTCGGTGTCGAGGACCTCGACGGCCCGGCGCTCGAGGATGGCGCGCGCCGAGATGCTGATATCCCCGTCCAGCGGCAGCGGATAAATCTTCCTGAGCGCTTCGAGCTGCTCGCCGCTCAAGGCCGTTCGCGGACCCGCCCGCGCCTTCGGATGCAGGCTGTTGCCTTCGCGCATGGACAGAACGGCGGTGCAGGGCTCGAAGAGCCGTGCCGCGCTGCCGACGATGGCATCAAAAACCGGCTGCATGTTGGTCGGCGAGGCGCTGATGACCTTCAGAATGTCCGCGGTCGCCGTCTGCTGCTCCAGCGCCTCCTTGGTTTCATTGAACATGCGCACGTTCTCGATCGCGATCACCGCCTGTTCGGCGAAGGTCTGCAGCAGCTTGACCTGCTGCTCCGAGAACGGCCGCACCTGCGCACGCCGCACGGTGATGCTGCCGATCGCCGCGCCGCTGCGGACCAGCGGCACGACCAGGATGGTGCGGAAGCCGGGATCGGCGCGCTTGAAGAAGAGCGCACCGGGATACTCGCCGCGCACCTGCGGCTGCTGGATGTCGTGGATGTGGATCGTCCGGCACTCGAGAATGGCACGGCCGGGAACCGACTCGCGGGATATGTGCTGTGCCTTCGATTCCTCGTAGACCGGGATGGTGCCGAGCTGCACCACCGGGGGCATCGACTCGCCCTGTACGAGACGGATGTGGACGTCCGTCGCCTCGCAAAGGCGAGCCGCGCGTTCGGCGACTGCCTGCAGCACCGGCGCAATATTCGACGGCGACCGCGAGATCACGCCGAGGATGTCGGCGGTAGCCGTCTGCCGCTCGAGCGCCTCCTTCGTCTCGCTGAACAGGCGCACGTTCTCGATCGCGATCACCGCCTGGTCGGCGAAGGTCCTGAGCAGGTCTTCGTGGCGCTGCCCGATCGGGCCGGGCTCTGCCCAGCCGACCGTGATGGCGCCGATCGGCCGCCCCGCCCGCAGCAGCGGCACGCCGAGGAGGCGCCGTAGCCGCAATGTTCCCGCGAAGGCCCGGTCGTACTCGGCGTCGGCCAGCGTGTCCGGCACGTGGATGGCACGCCCGGTCTCGACGACGCGTCCCACCACCCGCTTGCGATTCGGCACCGCGGGATACGAGGCGCGCAGCGCCGCCAGCGCCTCCGGCGATCCGCCGTGCGAAGCGGCGAGATGGATCCGCTCGCCGTCGTAGCGGAATACGTTCGCATACGTCGACTCGCACAGCCGGGCCGCATGCTGCACGATCGCGTCGAATACCGGCTGCGTGTCGGAGGGGTTGCCGGAGAGCACCTGCAGGATATCGGCGGTTGCGGTCTGCTTCTCGAGCGCCTCCTTCGTCTCGTTGAACAAGCGCACGTTCTCGATGGCGATCGCCGCCTGGTCGGCGAATACCTTGAGCAGTGCGATCTGCCGGTCGCCGAACGGGCGCACATCGCGTCGGCGCAATGCAATGGCGCCGAGCGCCTTGTGCTCCCGCATCAGCGGGACGTTGAGCGTCGTTCGCCATCCGGCCTTGCGCGCGATCTCGCGCGAAAGCGGGTACTTGTCGCCTTCGAGCTCGATGTCGTGGACGTGCACCGGTTGGCCCTCGAGGATTGCCGTGCCGACCGAGGTGCCCGGGTTAAGCTCGAAGACCGGCGTCCTCACCGGCAAGTCGCCGAAGCCGGCGACGTGCCTGACCTCCCGCCCGTCCAGCAGGAAGATGCGCGCGTCGGTCGCGTCGCAGAGCTTCGCCGCGCGCGACGCGACCGCCTCGAGGATCGGGGCCGAATCGGCTGGCGAGCCCGAAATGACAGTCAGCACTTCGCTGATGGCCGTCTGCCGCTCGAGCGCTTCCTTTGTCTCGTTGAACAGGCGCGCGTTCTCGATGGCGATCACCGCCTGGTCGGCGAAGTTTCCGAGCAGCGCGACCTGCCGCGGCGAGAACGGGAAGGGCTCGGCGCGCGAGACGGAGATCGCGCCGATGGCCTCGTCCTGGCGCACGAGCGGCACCATCAGGATGGCGCGCCGCTCGCGGGACAGCAGGTCGGCGCGGGACAGCTCGCTGAGGTCTCTCGAAGCGGCGACGTTGTCGATGCTGTACGCCCGGCGATCGAGAATCACCCCGCCGTGAAAGTAGTCGCGCATGACGGGGACGCGCTGCCCCGGCGTGCGCCCCACGGTGGGACCGCCGCGCGCGACGGGAACCAGATGCTCGTCGCGGACCAGCCACACGGTCGCATCGAAGGTGGGAAAAAGGCGCAGCACCACGCCGAGAATCGCGTCGAACGTCGGCTGCGCGTCGGTCACCGTGCGGCTGACGATGCGCAGCACTTCGCCCAGCGCCGTCTGCTGCTCGAGCGACGCCTTCGTCTCGTTGAAGAGGCGCGCGTTCTCGATCGCAATCACGGCCTGGTCGGCGAAGGTCTTGAGCAATTCCTCCTGGGCCTTCGGAATGGAGCCGGCATCGGTCCAGGACACGACGATGACCCCGATCGGTTCGCCCTGGTCCATCATCGGTACCCCGAGCATCCGTCGCCAGCTGCCGATCTCGGCATGGCGCCGGTCGTAGAGCGGGTCGGCGAGCGCGTCTTCCATCCTCACGATCTTGCGGGCGAGGATCGCTCTGCCGGACATCTGCGCCTTGTCGGGAGGCCTGGGGTACTGGCCGGCCAGGAACCTGCGCGCGGCCGGATCCACGATGCTGGTGGCGACCAGATGGAGCCGCTCGCCGTCGTAGCGAAACGCACTCGCGAAGAAGCCATTGCAGAGCGAGACGGCGTTGCGCACGATCATCTCGAACACCGGCTGCGTGTCGCTGGGCGACCCGCGGATGACCTTCAAAATCTCACCGGTCGCCGCCTGGAACTTCAGCGCCTCGTCGCGCTCGGCGAGGACGCGCCTGACCGCCGACGTGGCGGCCGGCTTGCGGTTGGGGGTGGCCTTTCTTGCTTTGCTGCGGATCGCCATCGGGAAAACGTGCCCTGTCCCTGTTTTCAGGTCTTCAGGGCGAAGGCCGGGACGGGCTTGGAGAAGCCCTTCAGCTCGAACGGCCCGACGGGGTCGAACTCGAACGCGCCTTCGAGCGCCGCCATGGTCTTGCGGTCGGCGAGGATCTGGCCGCCCTTCGCCTCGGCGCACAGGCGCGCCGCGAGGTTTGTGACGGTGCCGATGGCGGCGTAGTCCCAGCGTCCCTCGAAGCCGATGGCGCCGAGCGTGGCGTAGCCCTGCGCGATGCCGACGCCGAGGCCGAGCTCGAAGCCGCTACGCTTGTGCCAATGCTGGGCGATAGGAGCGAACGCCTCCTGAACGGCGAGCGCGGTGCGCACCGCCTGGTCGGCGGGCTTCTCCACCGGCAGCGGGTCGTTGAAGAACACCATCACCGCATCGCCGGCAAAGCGCTCGAGCGTGCCCTGGTGCTCCAGCACGATCTTGCCGAGCGCGCCGTGGAAGGACCGCAGCAGCTCCATGACTTCCTCGGGCTCGGCGGCGTCGGTGAAGGCGGTGAAGCTGCGCAGGTCGAAGAATTCCACGGTGATCTCGCGCCGGTGGGTCTTGAGCACCTCCTCGCCCTTGCCGGCGGCGATTGCCTCGGCGAGCTGCGGCGAAAAAAAACTCTTCAGGCGGGCAAGGCGCTCGTCCTGCAGTCCCTTGATGCGCAGCAACGAGCGCACGCGGGCGAAGAGCTCGGCCTGGTTCACGGGCTTCGCCAGGAAATCGTCTGCGCCTGCCTCGATGCCTTTCACGCGTTCCTGGTTGGGATCGAGCGAGGTGGCGAGCACCACCGGCAGCAGCGCGGTGGCCGGATTTTCGCGGATCTTCCGGCACACCTCGTAGCCATTGATTCCGGGCATCATGATGTCGAGGAGGACGAGGTCGGGAGGCCGCTTGGCGATGCTCTCCAGCGCCTGCTCGCCGTTCGTGGCGGTCGTCACCTCGTAGCCCTTTGCCGTCAGAAGGTCCGCGAAGAGCTTGACGTTCTGCGGCGTGTCGTCGACAACGAGGATGCGCTGCTGCGCGCTCATTTGGCCCGGCCCTCGACCAGGCGCTTCACGGTGTCGAGGAACTCCTTCAGGTTGATCGGCTTGCTGACGAAGGCGTCGAAGCCGGCGGCAGTGATCTGGCTGCGGTCGGTGGGCGTGACCGAGGCGGTGAGCGCGACGATCGGGATGCGCGCCGTCTTCGGATCGGCGCGCAGCTGCTTGAACGCCTCGATGCCGTTGATGCCGGGCAGCTGGATGTCCATGAGCACGAGGTCGGGCACGTTCTCCTTGGCGAGCTTTACGCCTTCCTCGCCCGTCTCGGCTTCCAGCGTCTGGTAGCCCTTCGCCTGCAGCACGTCGCGCGCGAGCTTCATGTTCTTATCGTTGTCTTCGACGATCAGCACTGTGCTCATGGGCCCCTCAGTGGGTCAGCGGTAGCGTGATGGTGAACGTGGAGCCCTTGCCGGGCGTGCTCTCCAGGCGGATGCCGCCGCCGTGCAGCTCGACGAAGCGCTTGGTGAGCGCGAGGCCAAGGGCGTGGTCCTCCGGCGCGATGCCGATGCCGGTGTCCTTCACGGCGATCTCCACCTTGTCGGTGTCGAGCTTCGCGCTCACGTTTACGCGCCCGCCGTCCGGGGTGAACTTCACGGCATTGGAGAGGAGGTTCACCAGGATCTGCTTTACTTTCCTCTCGTCCGCCTCGAACTCGCCCAGGCGTGGATCGACCTCGAGCCCGAGCGCGATGCCGTGGCGCTGCGCACGCTCGCGCACCAGCGTCATGGCGTTCGACAGCGCGCTCGGCAGGTCGAAGCGCGACATCTCGAGGTCCATGCGCCCGGCCTCGATCTTGGAAAGATCGAGGATGTCGTTGATGAGCGAGAGCAGGTGCTTGCCGGACTCGTGGATGTCCTTCAGGTAGTCGGCCTGCTTCTCGTTCACCTCGCCGAACATCCGTTCGATCAGCACTTCCGAGAAGCCGATGATGGCGTTGAGCGGCGTCCTCAGCTCGTGCGACATGTTGGCGAGGAAGTCCGACTTGTGTTTGTTCGCCACCTCGAGCTGCGCGCTCTTGTCCTGGATCTCGCGGAAGAGCCGCACGTTCTCCATCGCGATCACCGCCTGGTCGGCGAAGGTGCGCAGCAGCTCGACCTCGCGGTCGCTGAAGCCGCCGGCGGCGCGCCGCGCGACCGACAGCGTGCCCGTGGCCACGCCCATGCTCTGCATCGGCGCGAGCAGCACCGAGCGCACGCTCGTCTTGCGGATGATCGCGCGCGACTGCTCGGACAGGCCGGGCTCGGTCTCCGTGTCCTTGATATGCACGAGATCCCCGCCGAGGATCGCCCGACCTGTGAGGCTCTTGTCGTCGAGCGGGATCGGCCAGAGCGCCTGCGAGCCGTCGTCGGCGCTCTGGTCAGCGACGGCGTAACCCACACGGTCGATCTTGTCACCCATACGCACGTAGAGCGCCACGTGACGCGCGCCATAGAGCTTCAGCACGCTGCGCGAGATCGCGTCGAAGACCGGATGCGCATCGGTGATCGAGCCGCTGATCACGTTGAGCACTTCCGCGGTCGCCGTCTGCTGCTCGAGCGCCTCCCTGGTCTCGTTGAAAAGGCGCACGTTCTCAATGGCAATGGCCGCCTGGTCGGCGAAGGTTTTCAGCAGTGCGATGTGCTTGTCGTCGAACGGCCGCACCTCCCTGCGGCGCAGCAGGATCGTTCCCAGCACATTGTCCTCGCGCAGCAGCGGCACCGCCAGCGTGGTCCGGTGACCGATCTCGAGTGCGAACCGACGCCCGAGCGGATACTCGTGCGCGGGCGCATGCTGCAGGTCGGCGACGTGGACGATGGCGCGGTCGACGATCGAGCGGCCCATCACGGTGCTGCGGTCGAGCCGGGTGCTCTCGGCCTGGCCGATGTCGCCAATGGATACGACGGACCGCAGCTGGTCCCCGTTGCGCACGATGATATCGACGATCGGCGACTCGCAGATGCGCGCCGCGCGCTCCGCTACCGCCTGTAGCACCGGGTTCACGTCGCTCGGCGACGCGGAGATGACGCGCAGGATCTCGCTGATGGCGGTTTGCTGCTCGAGGGACTCTTTCGTCTCGTTGAAGAGCTTCACGTTCCCGATCGCGATGACCGCCTGCGCGGCGAAGGTGTTTACCATCGCGAGCTGCTTCTCGCTGAAAAGCTTCCTCTCGTAGCGCCACACGGTAATGACGCCGACCAGTTCGTTGTAGCGCATGAGCGGCACGGCGAGCACGGTGCCGGCGTTCGGCCGGGTGTTGGTCGTCCCGCTCGGCACCAGCGGGCGGTAACGCGGCTCCGCAAACACGTCCAGCACATGGATCGTCCGGCGCTCGAGCGCCGCCTGCGCGGTGGGGTTCCAGTCACCGGGCTCGAGCGGGTTCTCGGTGAGGTGCCTGACCGCACCCTCGGTCATGTTCCGGTGAGCGCCGATGCGCAGCTTCTGGCCGTCGAAGGTCCAGAGCACGGCCGTACTGCCCTCGCACAGCCGCAGCGTGTTGGCGAGGATCGTGTCGAAGACCGGCTTCACGTCGGTAGGCGACTTGCTCGTCACCTGCAGGATGTCGCTGGTGGCGGTCTGCTGCTCGAGGGCCTCCTTCGTCTCGTTGAACAGCCGCACGTTTTCAATCGCGATGACAGCCTGGTCCGCAAAGGTGGTCACCAGCCGGATCTGCGCCTCCGAGAACGGCCGCACCTCCCGCCGGTAAATCACGACGGCGCCAATGACGGCGCCTTCCTTGAGCAGGGGCACCGCGAAGAAGGTTCGCGCCTTCAGCTTCTCGATCGTCAGCACTCGCAGCGGGTCACGCTTCGCCGTGTCGCTATCGGCGAGCAGGTCCGGGATGTGGACCGGCCGCCGGAGCCGCACGAGCTTGCCGAAGCCGGTGTGGGGGCCGGCCTCGACGTGCCGGAAAGCCTCCTGAACGCTCGGATCATCGCCTCGATAGCTCGCCATGCTCCATGCGCCGTCCGGCTCCTGCAGGAAGAGCCCTCCTAAGTGCGCGTCGCAAAGCCAGATCGCCTTTTCGAGGATCGCCTCGAAGACCGGCTGCACATCGGTAGGCGATCCGGAGATCACACGCAGCACATCTGCGGTGGCGGTCTGGCGCTCGAGCGACTCCTTCGTCTCGTTGAATTGTCGCTCAACGGCCCGGGGGCGTGGCGCGTCACGCTGATCGCGCCAATCGCGGCATCGCCGCGCAGCATCGGCATGATGGTGATGGCGCGCGACCCGGTCGCGATGAAGTTGCGGATGCCGGGCGCGAGCGCGGCGTCCTCGCTGCGCTCGGCGTCCGGCACGTCGATCAGCCTGCGGTCGAGGATCGCCGTCGCGTGCATGTACTCCCGCGTCAGCGGGATCGGAAAGCGCGAACGTATCCCTTCGGCCTGCGCCGAGTCCGCCGTGGCTATCGCCCCAAGACGGATATGCGCACCGTCGGGAAGCCCGACCATGACGGCGGCATGCGGGAAGAGCTTCAGGCCGCTCTGCACGATCGCCTCGAACACCGGTTGCGTGTCGGTGGTCGAGCTGCTGATGACCTTCAGGATCTCCGAGGTCGCCGTCTGCTGCTCGAGGGTCTGCTGCAGCTCTGCGGTTCGCTCCTCGACCTTCCTCTCCAGACCGGCGTAGGACTCGCGCAGCTGCGCGCTCATCTCG
>JAQSVY010000071.1 GCA_029266935.1 Burkholderiales bacterium | reverse complement strand
AACCTCCAGATCAGCGCGCGGCTCGGGAAGCCCTGCGCGCGCTCATAGAGCACGAAGTCCTTCTGCAAGGTCTCGAGCACCCCGGCGCGCGTGAAGCGCGCAATGGTCGCGATCCCGCCGAGCGAGAGAGTCACGGCCGGCAGCACGAGATGATGCAGGGCGTCGCGGAAGGCATCGAGGCGCCCAGCGATCAGGCTGTCGAGGAGGAGGAACCCGGTGACGGCGGGAGGGGCCGCAAGCCCGCTGCTCATGCGCCCCCGCAAGGGAAACCAGCCGAGGTCCATGGCGAAGAGAAGCTGCAGCTCGATCGCGAACCAGAACGCGGCGATGGCGACGCCGGCCACCGAGAGGACCCGCAGCAAGGTGTCCGGCCAGCGGTTGTGGTACACCGCCGCGATGGTGCCGAGCGGGATGCCGAGGAGCGTCGCGAGGAGAAGCGCCGAGACAGTGAGCTCGAGGGTCGCCGGCAGGCGCTGCTTGATGTCGAGCGCGACCGGCCTCCGCGAGTAGGCGCTTTCGCCGAACTCGAATCGCGCCACCTGGCCAAGATAGACCACGAATTGCTCGTGCAGCGGACGGTCGAGCCCGTATTGCCGCCGGATCTCGGCCACCTGCGCCGGCGTCGCATTCTCGCCGGCGAGTGCGGCGGCGGGATCGGCCGGCACCACGCGGATCAGGAAGAAGGTTAGGACCAGGAGGCCGAAGAGGGACGGGATCGCAAGCAGCGCGCGGCGAAGGATGAAGCGGAGCATCGGTCTTCCGGGCGCCCTACTCCGCCGTCTTGCAGGTCTCGGACGCCGCGAAGGGCATCCGGGACCGGTCGTCTTCGGGCCGAAGCGCGTTCAATTGGTCAGCTGCACCCAGCGCATCTCGCCGCCGGAGCCGACCGGCGAGAACGTGAAGTTCTTCACGCGGTCCGTCACGCCGCGAAGCTCCACGGTGTTGTAGACCCAGATGTCGGGACTGTCGGCGACGACGAGGCGGGTCGCCTGCTCGTACAGCGGCTTGCGGTCCTCCTCCTTGATGGTGACGCGCGCTTTGCGCAGGAGCTCGTCGACCTTCGGGTTCTTGTACCAGGAAGACGCCTTCCAGGTGCCGTGGAACTGGCTGTCGTACATCTGCCCGATCCAGTTCTCGGGGTCGACGAAATAGGTCGACACCCAGTGCACCCAGAGGTCGGGAGTCGATTCGGCCTTCGACGTGTTGGTAGTGATGTTGGCCCAGGTGTCGCTCACGATCTTGAGGTTGATCCCGATCTGGGCGAGGTCGCTCTGCAGGAGCTGCGCTGCCTGGTTGGTCTGCTCGAGCTGCGACTGGATGTGGATCTGGATCGGCCGGCCGATCGGCGCTCCCTCGGCTTTGGCCTTGTCGCAGAAGTCCTTCGCTTTCTTGAGGTCGTAGTCGTAGGCGATGACGTCCCTCGGATAGCCCCACAGATTGTTGGGCACCGGTGCGGGATTACGCTCCGCATAGCCCTTGAGGATCTCCTGGATGAAGCCGCCGTAGTTAAAGGCGTGCGCGAAGCACTTGCGCGCATTCACGTTGTCGAGCGGCGGCTTGGTGTTGTTCATGCGCAGCACGAACACGCGCATGGAGGTGTGCTTCTCGACCCGCACGCCCTTGGCCTTCTGGATTCTCTCCACCTGATCCGTGGGAAGATAGCTGTCCGTCATGTCGACGGAGCCTTGCAGGAGCGCGAGAACCCGCGTCGAAGTCTCGCGCGTCGGCAGGATCTGTACGGTCTCCGGAGCCTTCGGGTTGTCGCTCCAGCCGAGGAAGTGGTCCGGATTGCGCTTGAGGTCGACCCGCTCGAGCGGCCGGTAGGTTGAGGCATCAAGCCTATAAGCGCCGGAACCGGCGGCGTTCGAAGCGAGCCAAGTCGCGGCCCAGTCGTTGCCGCCCTCGTTCGCCTTCACCACTCGCGGGTTGACGATCATCACGATCGGCACGGCGGAGAGGAACGGCGCATAGGCCTGGTCGAGCACGAAGCGCACGGTGTGCTTGTCGGGCGCGGTGACGTTATCAGGCTTCAGCACCGGCCTGAACGCGCCGGCCGGCGCCTTGCCGATCGCGAGGACGCGGCGGAAACTGTACGCCACGTCCTCAGCCGTCACTTCGCTGCCGTCGTGGAATTTGGCGCCCTGCCGGAGCTTGAACTCCCAGGTCTTGCCGTCTTCCGAAACGGTGTGCGACTCCGCGAGCCACGGCTTAAGCGCGGGCGGGTTGCCCTGGTATCGATAGAGGTTGTCGTACGCGTTGAGGCTATACAGCATCATCGGCACGTCGAAGATCTGATGCGGGTCGAGATTGGTCGGCAGGTTGTCGCCCGTGACCAGCGTTCCGGGCGGCGGCGCGGCATGCGCTTGCGGCACGAGGATCGCGGCCGCGGCCAGCGCAACCGCCCCGGCCATGCTTTTCCAGATCGACATCGGACACCTCCCGCTTGTTCGCTCGCTGCTCCGCCTCACGCTTCGACCATTTGCTGCGGCTTCGGCACCGGATAGGCCGCCTTGCTTTGCGCAAGCCCCATGCCGGCGACCATCTCCGCCGTCTTGAGCGCGGCCACGACCGGATTGACGATCGGGACGCCCGCACGCTCGCTCAAATCCTCGCAGATGCAGGGCAGGAACGCCATACTCATGCAGCCGAGGACGACGACATCCGCGCCGTCCTCCTCGACGGCCGCGCGGGCTGCCACCGCGGCCTTCTCGAGGGCTCCCGGCGCCTGGCGCGCGAGGTCCATCACCGAGAGCCCGATGCCGCGCACGGAGGCGAGAAGCGCGCCAAGCGCCAGCGCACGCATGCGCGCCGCCACCCTCCCGAAACCTCGTCCGGCGGGCGTCAGCACGGAGATCCGCGTCCCGAGCTGCGCCGCGAGATGCAGCGAGGCGGCGCCGGGGCCGATGGCCGGAATCCGCAGCATCTCGCGTAAGGGGTCGAGGCCCGGATCGCTGTAGCAGCCGATGATAATCGCATCGAAGCCGCGCTCCTCGGCGAGCGGGGCGAGACGGACGAGCTCCGGAACTACGAGGGCGGCGTCGTGCGCGCTCTCGATCGCTGCCGGGCCGCGTGCGGTCGGCTCGACCGCGACCTCAGTGTCGGCGGCGGCGTAACCCTGCAGGACGCCCCGCCGCCGCTCGATCTCGTGCGGTCCCACCGTCCGGTCCATCGGGCTCGTGAGCTGGTAGAGGATCCGCACCGCTGGCTCCCGGTCAGCCGAGCGCGCGCAGCGTGTCGTCGACCATGCGCCGGCAATCCTCGAGCACGTCGGCCACGCGGTTGCGGGCTCGTACGAGCTGCGTCTCGAGCATCCAGCGCTCCTCGCCGTTCTTCGTCCGGGCGAGCTGCGAAACGTCATAGAGGGACGGGATCATGGTCCCTTGCGGCGTGTAGCCGTAGGGGTCGTGGCCGTATGCCCCCTTCGCCGTGCTGGCGAGCGGCACCAGGGCGCGCGAGAGGCGCTTCATGCAGCCGTTGAGGATCTGGGCCGCGGCCTCGTCCGTCGTGCCGCCGTCCGCGTAACGGACGCGCCACCCTTCCGCCGTCTGCTCGAGCCGCTCGGCGGCGGCGCGGAACGCACGGGCGCAACGGATCGCGCCGTCGAGCCCGATCGGGTCGGCCCCCGGCTTCAGCTCCTCGAGGCGCTCGATGAACTGATCGGCGACGCTCACGAACTCGAACGGCAGCACGATCGCCGTGCATAGCTCCCAAAGATAGGCGGCGTAGACCCGCAGGTGGTCCTGCATGAAGGCGAAGTCGAGCTTATCGATGGTGTTCTCGACCGAATGGTGCCACCAGCCGAGATTGGCGAGGGCGGTCCGCTTGAGCTCCTCCTCGGTGTAGGCGCCTTGCGCGGCGAGCATCGGCACGCCGAGTCCGAAGAAGGAGGCGTCCCCGTTCTTGACCGCGCGGCGCCAGAACGCCGGGCGGCTGCCGAGAACGCGCTTCTCCACCGCTTGATGGAAGCGCTTCAGCTCGACGTTCGAGGCGGCGCTCCAACGACTCGTCCCGGCGCAAGCAGGCTGGTCGATCTGCAGGTAGGCAACGGCGTGCTCGCGCAGGCGGTCCCAGTTGCGGTCGACGTACCAGGACGAGCCGATCATCGTGCCGGTCTCGTGGCCGGTCCAGAAGCCGCAGACGAGCCCGCGTCTAAGCTTGTTTCGGTGCCGGTTGAACACCCGGGCGAGTTCCAGGACGCAGGCGTTGCCGGCGGCATTGTCGGTCGCCTGCGGGCCCGGCCAGGAATCCTGGTGCCCGCCGACCACCACGAAATCGTCGGTCCTCCCTTTTATCTCACCGACAGTGATCTGCACCGGCCGCCAGCCGTTCTCGACGTTCGCGCGAAACCACACCCGCACCGGGCCGGCCTTCAGCATCTCACGCAGCTTGAGGCCCGCGGTGCGGGCGATGCCGACGCAGGGCAGCGTCGCCATCTCGGTCCGGTAGGTCTCAGGCGTCGGGTTGCCCCAGACCGGCTTGACCGAGCCGAAGGGGACGGCCGTGTTCTCCGGGTGGCCCCAGTTCATCATGACGCAGCCGGTCGCGCCCATGATCGCCGAGATGCGCTGCTTCTCGTGCCGCGCCGGATGGTAGGAGAGCTCCGAGAGCGTAATCTTCCCGACCGCGCTCCTGCCCTCGTACTCGTGGAAGGCACCGGAGGCGACGTCGATCAGCTCGCCCGAGAGGCCCTCGGGCAGCGTCGGCACGCTGTGCCCGAGCGTGTTCGCCTCGATCGCGATCTCGACCGGGGCGACGGTCCGCATCTCTGCGGGTTCCGGGAAGCTGACGAGGCCCGGCAGCTCGAAGACGCGCCCCTCCAACTGCGTCAGTGCCGCGGCGCTGTACTCGGCCATGCGGCGCCCGTTCTCGGAGCCCGCGAGCCGGGAAGGGATCGTCGTCGTGATGCGCTCCACGTGGGCGCGGACCTCGTCCGCCGAAACCGCCCCGACGACGCATTCTTCCGCCATGCCAAGATGCCCACCCCGCGCCGACCTCTTGCATTCGGGCGCGAAAAAACATCCAAGTCAACGCCGGTCTCCACGGACCTGCCGGTTCGGTTGTCCAGTCGCCCGAGACGATCAACGGGGAGGCGTGCATGCAGGATGGGCCGTCCGCGCCGGAACGCGTCGCTGCCTCCGACCCCGTGATGCTGCAGATCGTGCGCGGCGCGCTGCGGGCGATCCAGAGCGAGATGGAGGCGCTGATCGAGCGCACCGCCATGTCGCCCTTCATCCGCGAGAAGAAGGACTTCTACGCCGCCCTGTTCGACGCGGAGGGCCGGCTCGTGGTCGGGTCGAACCTGCCGGTCTTCGGGGACGTGATCGCGCCGCTCCTCGAGCATTACCCACGCGAGACGATGCGGCCCGGCGACATCTACTGGTACAACGACTGCTACGCCTCCCGCGGCGCGGTGTCCCATTCGCCGGATCAGGTGTTCGTGGCCCCGGTGTTCGCGCACGCCAGGCTCTCGGCCTTCGCGCAGTCCTGGGCCCACTTCAACGACATCGGCGGCATGCGCGCCGGCTCGCTCTCGCCCGACTGCACGGAGATCTACCAGGAAGGCATCATCGTCCCGCCGGTGCGGGTCGCGCGCGACGGCGTGCTGTCGGACGAGCTCCTGCGCCTGTTCTTCCGCAATTCGCGTTTTCCCGAGATGGTGAAGGGCGACACCCGCGCCTCGATGGCGGCCATCCGCCTCGGCGAGCGCCGTCTGGTCGAGCTGTTCGAGCGCTTCGGCCGCGAGCCAGTGGTCGACGCATTCGCGGCCCTTCTCGACGAGACCGAGCGCGAGCTGCGCGAGAAGCTGCGGGCGCTCCTGCCGGAAGGCGAGCACCGCTTCACCGACCGCATCGACGGCGACGGCCACGGCACGGGCCCGATCCGACTGCGCTATCGCCTGGATGTCACGCCGGAGCGGATCACCCTCGACACGAGCGACAGCGACGACCAGGTGCCGGGGCCGGTGAACTTCCTGATGAGCCCGCCGGTGCCGGCGATGGTGTTCGGCTCGTACCTCTTGGGCGACGGCTCGACGAGCCTCCTCAACGCCGGCGTCGAGCGCGTCATCGACGAGGTGATCCTGCGCGAGGGTTCGGTGCTGCAGCCGAGGTTCCCGGCGCCGCTCGGCATGCGCGGCGTCACCATGATGCGCAACATGGCCGCGTGCCTGGGGCTCCTGAACGTCGCCACCGGCGGCAAGGCCATGGCCGCCCACAGCGCCTACGTCATCTGGTACCTGCGTGGGCGCAAGGACGACGGCGCGCTCTTTCTCCTCTCCGACGGCCTCGCCGTCGGCTACGGGGCGCGCCCGACCTCGGACGGTAACGACGCGGTCTACCTCGTCGCGCAGGAGAACTTCCCGTCGGAGTTTCTCGATTCCGTCTTTCCCGTGCGGGTGCGCAGCTATGCGATCAACCCCGACACCGGCGGACCGGGGCGCTGGCGCGGCGGCTGCGGCCTCATCCGTGAGGTCGAGGTGCTGGCGCCGGAGGCCATGGTCTCGATGCGCATCGACACGGTCGAGAACCCGCCTTGGGGTGTCGCCGGCGGCCACGCAGCCGGCAGTGGACGCTGCATCGTCAATCCAGGCCGGCCGGACGAGCGCGTGCTCAAGCCGTTGAGCGACGGCAACATCGTTCGGCGCGGCGACCTCGTGCGCGTGGAGACGGGCGGCGGAGGCGGCTGGGGCCACCCCTTCGATCGCGAGCCCGAGCGCGTGCTGGCGGACGTGCGCGCGGGCTTCGTCAGCCGCGAGCGCGCGCGGAAGGATTACGGCGTGATCCTGACCGGGGACGGCGTCGCGGTGGACCTGGCGGCGACGCGC
>JAQSVY010000351.1 GCA_029266935.1 Burkholderiales bacterium | reverse complement strand
CCGGCGGCGATGGCGGTCGCCGGCGGCACCGACCTGCTGCCGAACATGAAGCGGCGCCACCAGGCGCCGAAGGTCCTCGTCTCGCTGCGCGGCATCCCGGAGCTCAAGGCCCTGAACGGCAGCTTCGGCGGTGCCGTGACCCTGAATGAAATCGTTCGATACGAAAAAACCCCGACCGCGCTGCGCCAGGCGGCGGCGCAGGTTGCCACGCCGCAGATCCGCAACATGGGCACGCTGGGCGGCAACCTGTGCCTCGACACGCGCTGCAACTACTACAACCAGACCTATGAATGGCGCAAGGCGATCGACTTCTGCCTGAAGAAGGACGGCAAGACCTGCTGGGTGGCCACCGCGAGCAAGCGCTGCGTCGCAGTCTCTTCCACCGATACCGCCCCGGCGCTTATCGCGCTGAATGCGAAGGTGAAGCTCGTGAGCTCCCGTGGGGAAAGGGAAATCCCGGTCGAGAACCTCTACAGGAACGACGGGATCGAGTACCTCACGCGCGCCCCCGACGAGATCCTCACCGAGGTGCGCGTGCCGGCGGGCTGGAAGAGCACCTACTGGAAGCTGCGCCGCCGCGGCTCCTTCGACTTCCCGATCCTCGGCGTTGCCGTTGCCTTGAAATTCGAAAAGGATGTGATCAGCGATGCCCGCATGGCGCTGGGCGCCGTCGCCTCCCGTCCATTCCTGGTCGAGAAGGCGGGCGAGTTCCTGAAGGGCAAGACGCTTAGCGACGAAGTGATCGCGCACGCGGCCGAGCTGGTCGCGAACCGTGCGAAGCCCATGGACAACACCGACATGGACCTCTACTGGCGCAAGGAGGTCACCGATGACTTCGCCGGCTACGCGCTGCGCGAGCTGCGCGGCGACGACATGAGCGCCATGCGCATGAGGATCGCGCGCCAGCTCGTCTAGGCGCTCAGCGGCGCCAGGCCGGCTTGCGCTTCTCGAGGAAAGCGCGCAGCCCTTCGGCGAAGTCGGGCTCGGCGGCGCTCTCGGCGAAGCGCTCGGCCTCCTCCTGAAGCTGCGACTCGAGCGTGCGCTCGAGCGAGCGGTTGATGAGCGCCTTGGTGCGCGCGTAGACCGCGGCCGGCCCGGCGGCGAGCTGCGCCGCGAGCCGCTCGGTCTCGGCCTCGAGCGAGGCCGCGGCGACCACGCGGTTGACGAGCCCGAGCCGCTCGGCGGCGCGCGCGTCGAAGCGCTCGCCGAGCAGCGCGATCTCCATCGCCTTCTTCTGCCCGACCAGGCGCGGCAGCGCGTAGGTCGAGCCGCCGTCGGGCGTCGCGCCGATCAGCGTGTAGGCGAGGGTGAAGTAGGCGTCGTCGGCGGCGAGCGCAAGGTCGCAGGCCATCATCAGGCTCATGCCGAAGCCCGCCGCGGCGCCGCGCACCGAGGCGAGCACGGGCTTCGGCATGCGCCGCAGGCTCACGATCAGCGGATGCACCTCGCCGATGAAGGCCTCGAACTGGGCGCGGATCTCCGCCGGCGCGCGGCCGGCGAGCAGGCCGTGGAACCACTTCAGGTCTCCGCCGGCCATGAAATGCTCGCCGCCGCGGATCACCAGGCAGCGCACCGCCGGGTCGTGCTCGGCGGCGAACACCGCCTCGCGCAGCGCGAGAGTGAGATCGCGGTCGAGCGCGTTGAGCGCGCGCGGCCGGTTGAGGGCGATCGTCGTCACCGCGCCGCGCGCCGTGACGACGACCGGCCCTTCGACCATGCTAGTAGACGAAGATCGGGTTGATGATCGCCTGCACCGCGCCGGTGACGCGCGAGGGGCCTAGCGTGAACAGGCCCTCGTAGACCTTGTCTTTCACCGCTTCCTCTGCGTTGAGGTTCTCCAGGATCATGATGCCGTTCTGCGCGATCAGGATCTGGTGCACGTAGAAGATCTTTTTCGGATCCTCGAACGGCACGGGTGTCGCCGCCGACCATCGCGACGTTGAGCGAGGCGAGGTAGTTGGCCCCGTCGACGCCCAAACCGGGCTCGACCGAGCCGTAGCGCTTGTCGTCCTTGCCGATCAGCTTGGTCCACCCGCTATAGAAGACCACCACGTCGCCCTTGTTGATGCGCATGTTCCCCTGGCGCTTGAGCGCCGCCTCGATCTCCTTGCGGTTGAAGGCCGTGCCTTCCTTGACGGGGTCCTGCCCCAGGAGACCGACCATGTCGAGGATCACCGCGCGCGTGGCGATGGCCGGCACCGTCTCGATGCCGTACTTCTTCAGGCCGGCGGCGGTGACGAACTCGCGCCCCTTGGCGCAGTTGTAGTACACGCCGTCGATGCCGATGTGGCCCAGGCCGTCCAACTGCGAGCCGGTTCCCGTCCAGCCCATGATGATGTCGTCGTTGTAGTTGGTCTTGGTCTCGCCGAGCGAGCCGCCGTACTCCTGTCCCGGCTGCAGGATGGTGAGCGCGAAAGTACGCGGCGGGAATGCCGGGGTCTTGCTGTTGGTCTCGATGCCCATGCGTACGGCCTTGCCGCGCTTCACGAGCTTCGATGCCGACAGCACGTTCTCGGCGGTGATGTTGTTCAGCGCGCCGATCTGGTCATTGGCCCCCCACTTCGACTGGTAGCAGGTCTGCAGCGGCTGCGCTTGAACGGCGGCGCACGACGCCGCGGCAGCGGCGGCAGCGACAAGCCGCGTGATCGCCTGGTTCATGGACTTCCTCCTGGTTGGTGAAATCGGCGCGGTCGCGCCTCCCGGCGACAGTGTCTGCTGGTAGACTTTTCCGGTCAACCACAGGAGAGGAACCCATGACTCGATCGATTGTGAGGGCGGTGCTGGTACTCAGCGCGTTGCTGCTCGCCGCCGGCGGCGCCGCGGCGCAGCAACCGCTCCGCGTCGGCATCGTGACGTTCCTGTCGGGGCCCGCGGCAGGCCCGTTCGGCGTGCCGGCGCGCAACGGCTTCGAGCTGGTCGCCGAGATGATCAAC
>JAQSVY010000070.1 GCA_029266935.1 Burkholderiales bacterium | reverse complement strand
TAGCCAACTGCTCGGCGACTCTTAGCACTTTCTTGTCGTATCCGCTGATCAGGATGATCCCGGCCTCGCAATTGTGGCTGCCGAGGTACCGCAGCACTTGAATGCCATCGACCTCCGGCATCATCAGGTCGAGCACCACGAGACGAGTGTCGGGTGTCAGGCTCGCCTTGAAGGTATCGAAGCTCGTGGAGGAGGAAGCGTCGTAGCCGGCTGACGCAGCGGCATGAACGATAAGTGCGCCCATGTCCGGATCATCGTCGAGCACCAACAGCCGTTTCATCATCCTCTTCCCCTGGTCCGTCCACGCATGTCGATTTTCTTCCTAGCATATCCTCCTCGGTGGAATCCGAGGATGCCAATGCTCGGCAGGACGGGCAGATAAACTGGCTGGCGTGTGCGTTATGCCACCAGTACCTCGAGGTCGACGGCGGCGGCGAGGAGTGAGCGGGTGTAGGGGTGCTCGGGGCGATCGAAGACACGCGCGGCGGAGCCCTGCTCGACGACTTTGCCGTCGCGCATGACGATGAGATCGTCGGCCATGGCGCGCACCACCTTGAGGTCGTGGCTGATGAAGACGTAGGCGAGGTCGTGGCGCGACTGCAGGTCGCGCAGGAGGTCGACGATCTGGGCCTGCACCGACATGTCGAGGGCGCTGGTGGGCTCGTCGAGGACGACCAGGCGGGGCTTGAGTACCATCGCGCGGGCGATGGCGATCCTCTGGCGCTGGCCGCCGGAGAACTCGTGCGGGTAGCGCTCGGCCATGGCGGGGTCGAGCCCGACTTCGGCGAGCGCCTCGTCGATCCGCTTGCGCCGCTCGGCGGGAGTGCCGCCGAGGTTGTGGACTTTGAGGCCCTCCTCGACGATCTGCGCGACCGACATGCGCGGGCTCAGGCTCCCGTAGGGATCCTGGAAGACGACCTGCATTTCGCGGCGCAGCGGCCGCAGCGCGCCCCACGACAGGCCCTGGATCGAGCGGCCGTCGAAGTACACGCCCCCCTCGCTCGGCTGCAGCCGCAGCAGCGCAAGGCCGAGCGTGGTCTTGCCCGAGCCCGATTCGCCGACCACGCCCACGGTGCGGCCCGCCTGCACGCGCACAGAGACGCCGTCGACCGCCTTGATGTGGCGAACGGTGCGCCGCAACACCCCGGCCTTGACCGGGAACCACACGCGAAGGTCCTCCGCCCGCGCCAGTTCCAGAGCATCCTGGGAGGAGCGGGGAACCCGAGGGCTGGGCTGGGCGGCGAGGAGCTTCCTCGTATAGGGGTGCAGCGGCCGCTCGAAGATGTCGCGTGCCGCGGCCTGCTCGACGATCTCGCCTTCGGTCATGACGCAGATGCGCCCGGCCATCTTGCGCACGATGGCGAGGTCGTGGGTGATGAGCAGCATCGCCATGCGAAAGCGGCTCTGCAGATCCTTCAGCAGCGCGAGGATCTGCGCCTGGATGGTCACGTCAAGCGCGGTGGTGGGCTCGTCGGCGATGAGCAGATCGGGCTCGTTCGCGAGCGCCATGGCGATCATGACGCGCTGGCGCTGGCCGCCGGAGAGCTGGTGCGGATACGCGTCGAGGCGCTCGGCGGGGTCCGGCAGGCCGACGAGGCCGAGCAGCTCGAGCGTGCGGCTGCGGGCCGCGGTTCCACGCACGCCCTTGTGCAGCCGCAGCGTCTCGCCGATCTGCTTGGCGACGGTGTGCAGCGGGTTGAGCGAGGTCATCGGCTCCTGGAAGATCATCGCGATGCGATCGCCGCGCATGTGCGAGAGCACGCCCGGCGCCGCGCCGACGAGCTCGGTGCCGCGGAACCGGATGCTGCCGGCCGGGTGGCGCGCGCGCGGATACGGCAGCAGCTGCAGGATGGAAAGCGCGGTGACCGACTTGCCCGAGCCCGACTCCCCCACGAGCGCCACGGTCTCACCCTCCTGGATGTCGAAGGAGATGCCGCGCACGGCGTGCACCGGTTCCTGCTCCCCGGGAAACTGGACGTGGAGGTTCTCGACCTGGAGCATCAGACCGCGCTCTTGCGCGGATCGAAGGCGTCGCGCACCGCCTCGCCGATGAACACGAGCAGCGAGAGCATGATGGCGAGCGAGAAGAATCCGGTGAGCGCGAGCCACGGCGCCTGCAGGTTCGCCTTGCCCTGCGCGAGCAGCTCGCCGAGCGAGGCGGAGCCGGGCGGCAGGCCGAAGCCGATGAAGTCGAGCGCGGTGAGCGTGGTGATCGAACCCGAGAGGATGAAGGGCAGGAAGGTGAGCGTCGCCACCATGGCGTTGGGCAGCACGTGGCGGAACATCACCGCGGGCTCGGATGCGCCGAGCGCGCGCGCGGCGCGCACGTAGTCGAAGTTGCGCGCGCGCAGGAACTCCGCGCGCACTACGCCCACCAGCGCCATCCAGGAGAAGAGCAGCATGATGCCGAGCAGCCACCAGAAGTTCGGTTCGACCACACTGGCGAGAATGATGAGCAAGTAGAGAACGGGAAGGCCCGACCAGATCTCCATGAAGCGCTGGAACAGCAGATCCACCCAGCCGCCGAGGTAGCCCTGCACCGCGCCGGCGACGACGCCGATCAGCGTGCTCACCAGCGTGAGCGTGAGGCCGAAGAGCACCGAGATGCGAAAGCCGTAGATGAGCCGCGCGGTCACGTCGCGCGCCTGGTCGTCGGTGCCCAGCCAGTGGCGCCGATCGGGCGGCGAAGGCGCCGGCTGCGGCAGGTCCCAGGCCACCGTGCGGTGGTGATAGGGAATGAGCGGCGCGAGCATCCAGCCCTTGTCGTCGATGAGTTTCCGGACGTACGGGTCGCGGTAGTCGGCCTCGGTCTCGAACTCCCCCCCGAAGAGCGTCTCGGGATAGGCATGCAGCATCGGCGAGTAGAACTTGCCGTCGAACACCACGAGCGCCGGCTTCTCGTTCGCCATCAGTTCCGCGCCCAGGCTGACGATGAAGAGCGCGAGGAAGATCCACAGCGACCAGAAGCCGCGGCGGTTGGCACGGAAGACGGCGAGGCGTCGGCGCGCGAGGGGGGTCAGGCTTTCCTCGCCTCGAAGTCGATGCGCGGGTCGACCACGGTGTACATCAGGTCGCCCACCAGGTTCATGAGCAGGCCGAGCAGCGAGAAGAAGAAGAGCGTGCCGAACATCACCGGGTAGTCGCGGTTGATCGCCGCCTCGAAGCCGAGCAGGCCCAGGCCGTCGAGCGAGAAGATCACCTCGATCAGCACCGAGCCGGTGAAAAGGATGCCGACGAAGGCCGAAGGGAAGCCGGCGATGACGATCAGCATGGCGTTCCTGAACACGTGCCCGTAGAGGACGCCCTTCTCGTCCAGGCCCTTCGCGCGCGCGGTGACGACGTATTGCTGCGCGATCTGGTCGAGGAAGGAGTTCTTGGTGAGCATGGTGAGCGTGGCGAAGCCGCCGATCACCATCGCCGTCACCGGCAGGCAGATGTGCCACAGGTAGTCGAGGACCTTGCCCGCGAGGCTGAGCTCGCCCCAGTTCTCCGAGGTCAGACCCCGCAACGGGAACCAGCTCACGTAGCTGCCGCCCGCCAAGAGCACGAGCAGCAGGACCGCAAAAAGGAAGCTCGGGATGGCGTAGCCGACCACGATGGCCCCCGAGGTGGCCACGTCGAAGCGGCTGCCGTCGCGCACCGCCTTGACGATGCCGAGGGGAATCGACACGAGGTACACGATGAGCGTGGTCCACAGGCCGAGCGAGATCGACACCGGCATCTTCTCCACCACCAGCTCCACCACCGAGCGGTCGCGGAAGAAGCTCGAGCCGAAATCGAACGTCAGGTAGTTCTTCATCATCAGGAAGAAGCGCTCGTGCGCCGGCCTGTCGAAGCCGAACCTTCGCTCCAGCTCCTTGATGAACTCCGGGTCGAGACCCTGCGCGCCCCGGTACTTGGTGGTTTCTCCTCGAGAAGAAACCTGAGCGCCGCCGGCGAGCTCCCCGCCGGCGCGCGTGACGCGCTCGGCGGCGGCGCCGCCCACCTGCTGGAGCTCGGCGAGCACCTGCTCCACCGGCCCGCCAGGGGCGGCCTGGATGACCACGAAGTTGATCACCATGATGCCGAAGAGGGTCGGGATGATGAGCAGCAGACGGCGGATGATGTAGGCGCCCATGGCCCGCTATTGTTTGGCCCACCAGTAGTCGGTGGCGGTGCCCTGCATGGGCGGAGGCTCCGGGTAGCCGAACTTGTCCCAGAACACGACCCGGTCGACCGGCGAATGCCAGTTGGGCACGACGAGGTGGCTCCACAGCAGCACCCGGTCGAGCGCCCGCGTGCGCTCGACCAGGCTAGCGCGGTCGGGCGCGGCGATGATGGCGTCGATGAGCGCGTCCACCGCGGGGCTCGAAATGCCGGTGTAGTTGCGGCTGCCGGCCGTCTTCGCGGCCGCCGAGCCCCAGTAGTCGCGCTGCTCGTTGCCCGGCGAGTTGCTCTGTCCCCACGACGAGACGATCATGTCGAAATCGAAGGCGCGCAGCCGGTTGATGTACTGCGAGCTGTCGACCACGCGCACGCGCGCCTCGATGCCCAGGCGCTTGAGGTTGCGCACGTAGGGAAGCACGATGCGCTCGAATCCGCTTCCCACGAGGAGGATCTCGAAGCTGAACGGCTGCCCGGTCCGCTCGTTCACGAGGCGCAGGTCGCGCACCATCCACCCGGCCTCGGCGAGAAGCGCGAAGGCGCGCCGCAGATTCTCGCGCGGCCAGCCGCTGCCGTCGGTCGCGGGCGCCCGGTATTCCTCGCTGAACACCTCCCCGGGGATCTGGCCGCGCCAGGGCTCGAGGAGCTTCTTCTCCGCGGCGCTGGGCAGGCCGGTCGCCGCGAGCTCGGCATTGGCGAAATAGCTCTCGCTGCGCTTGTACTGGCCGAAGAAGAGGTTGCGGTTGCTCCATTCGAAGTCGAAGGCGAACGCGAGCGCCTGGCGCACGCGCAGGTCCTGGAAGATCGGCCGCCGGGTGTTCATAGCGAAGCCCTGCATGCCGGCGGGGCGGTCGTGGTCGAAGGCGTGCTTGCGCAGCCTGCCCTCGCGCACCGCGGGCGTGTCGTAGTCGAGCGCCCAGGCCTTGGCCTGGTTCTCGAAGCGAAGATCGACGCTGCCCGCCTTCACCGCCTCGCGGATTACGGTGGCGTCGCGGAAATAGTCGTAGCGGATGCGATCGAAGTTGTGCATGCCGCGGTTCACCGCGAGGTCCCGGCCCCAGTACTCGCGCACACGCTCGAGCAGCACGTGGCGCCCGGTCTCGAACCCCGCGATGCGGTAAGGCCCGCTGCCGAGCGGCGGCTCGAGCGTGGTGCGGGAGAAATCGCGGCCCTCCCTGTCGTTGTGTCCTTGCCAGTAGTGTCTCGGCAATATCGGCAGCTGACCCGCGATGAGCGGCATTTCGCGGTTGTCGCCCGCGGCGAACGAGAAGCGCACCTGGCGCTCGCCCGCTTTTTCCACCCCGGCGATCGCCTGGTAATAGAAACGGTAGAAGGGATGGCCGTGCTTGCGCAGCGTCTCGAGCGAGAAGATGACGTCCTCCGCGGTCACCGGGCGGCCGTCGTGCCAGCGCGCCTCGCGGCGCAGCGTGAACAGCGCCCAGGAGCGGTCCTTCGGCACCTCGATGGTCTCGGCGAGCAGCCCATACTCGGTGAAGGGCTCATCGGCGCTTCCCACGAGCAGCGTTTCGAACATAGCGCTCGCGCCCGCGGCTGCCGTGCCCCGGGGGATGAAGGGATTCAGGTTGTCGAAGCTGCCTTCAGCGGCGAGGCGCAGCTCGCCCCCCTTCGGCGCGTCGGGATTGACATAGTCGAAGTGGCGGAACCCCGGGCCGTACTTCGGATCGCCGTGCATGGCGATGGCGTGCGACTGGGCCCAGCAGGCGGGAGACAACAGAGCGGCGGCTAGGACGTACAGGAATCTCAACGCCGGCCGAGGGTATCATGGCGCCGTGCTGATCGACTTCTTCCTCAAGCTGAAGAGCCACAAGCTGCCGGTTTCCATCAAGGAGTACCTGACGCTGCTCGAGGCCATGGACAAGAAGGTCATCGGCCCGTCGGTCGACGAGTTCTACTACCTCGCGCGTGCGACGCTGGTGAAGGACGAGGCGAACTTCGACAAGTTCGACCGCGCCTTCGGCGAGTTCTGGCACGGCGTCGAGACCATCCCCGGCATCGAGGCGCAGGTCCCGCTGGAGTGGCTGCTGAAGCAGGTGGAGCTGACGCTTTCTGAAGAGGAGAAGAAGCAGATCCAGGCCCTGGGCGGCTGGGAGAAGCTGATGGAAACGCTGCGCCAGCGGCTGGAAGAGCAGAAGGGCCGCCACCAGGGGGGCAACAAGTGGATCGGCACCGGCGGCACCTCGCCCTACGGCGCCTACGGCTACAATCCCGAGGGCATCCGCATCGGCCAGGAGCGCTCGCGCAACAGGAGCGCGGTCAAGGTGTGGGACCAGCGCGAGTACCGCAACCTCGACGACTCGGTCGAGCTCGGCACGCGCAACATCAAGGTCGCCTTGCGCAGATTGCGGAAATTCGCCCGTGAAGGCGCGCCCGACGAGTTCGATCTGCAGACTACGATCGACGAGACGGCGAGGAAGACCTACCTCGACATCCACATGCGCCCCGAGCGGCGCAACGCCATCAAGGTGCTGATGCTGATGGACATCGGCGGCACCATGGACGAGCACATCAAGCTCGCCGAGGAGCTCTTCAGCGCCGCCAAGACGGAGTTCAAGCGCCTCGAGTTCTTCTACTTCCACAACTGCCTGTACGACTTCGTGTGGAAGGACAACCGGCGCCGGCATTCCGAGCGCACCCGCACCTGGGAGCTGCTGCACAAGTACGGCCACGACTACAAGGTGATCTTCGTCGGCGACGCCACCATGAGCCCCTACGAGATCCTGCAGCCGGGCGGC
>JAQSVY010000069.1 GCA_029266935.1 Burkholderiales bacterium | reverse complement strand
CTGGATGCCGCGGCTCGAGGCCTGGTTCCACTACCGCAACCTCGACGTCTCGACGCTGAAGGAGCTGGTGCGCCGCTGGAAGCCCGAGGCGGCGAAGGGGTTCGCCAAGGAGGGCAAGCACGAGGCCATGGCCGACATCCTCGAGTCGATCGAGGAGCTCAAGTACTACCGCAAGAGCGTGATGACGATCTAGAGGCGCTTCTTCTTCGCCGCTTTCTTCGCCGTCGGCTTCTTCGGCGCGACGCCGCCCGAGCGCTGCGCGCGAGCGTCTATTTCGACGATGCACTCGATCTCGACCGGAATGTTGTTGGGCAGCGAGCCCATGCCGACCGCCGAGCGCGCGTGCTTGCCGCGCTCGCCGAAGACCTCGACGAAAAGATCCGAGCAGCCGTTAATCACCTTGGGCTGGTCGCCGAAGCCGGGAACGGCGTTCACCATGCCGAGCACTTTGACGATGCGCTTGACGCGCTCGAGGCTGCCGAGCTCGTCCTTCATGACCGCGATTAGCGCGAGGCCAGTCGAGCGCGCGTGCTGGTAGGCCTGCTCGATGGTGATGTCCTTGCCGACGATGCCGCTGGCGCCGCCCGCCGGGCCCTTGCCGGCGAGGAAGAGCAGGCTGCCGGTGCGCACGGCATTGACGTAGTTGGCGATCGGCGGCGTCACCGGCAGGAGGGTGATGCCGAGCTGGCGGAGCTTCTGCTCAGGCGTCAAGGGAAACCACCTTGCCGGGGTTCATCAGGTTCTCGGGGTCGAAGAGCCTCTTGATATCGCGCATCACGTCGATCACGTCGTCGCCGAGCTCCAGCTGCATCGAGCCCATCTTGCCCATGCCGATGCCGTGCTCGCCGGTGCAGGTGCCTTCCAGGCGCAGCGCGCGCTCGATGAGGCGCTTGTTGAACTGCTTGGCGAGCTCGGTCTCCTCGGGCTTGTTCGGGTCGACGAGGAACATGAGGTGGAAGTTGCCGTCGCCGATGTGCCCGAGCAGCGGCACCGGCGCGATGTAGCCCTTCACGTCCTCCATGGTCTCGCTCACGCACTGGGCGAGGCGCGAGATCGGCACGCAGACGTCGGTCGACACCGCGCGCGAGCCCGGCCGGATCTGCAGGCAGGCGAAGTAGGCATCGTGGCGCGCCTGCCAGAGCTGCGTGCGCTCCTCGGGCCGGGTGGCCCAGACGAAGTCCTTGCCGCCGTGCTCCCTGGCGATCGCCTGCACCGCTTCGGCCTGTTCCACTACCGATGTTCTCGATCCATGAAACTCGAAAAACACGGTGGGCGCGACGCGGTAGCTCGTCTTCTTGTACTTGTTGATCGCGTCGATGGTCTTGTCGCAGACGATGTCGCAGCGCGCCACGGGGATGCCGGCCTGGATGGTCTGGATGACGGTGTTGGTGCAGCCGTCCACCGAGTCGAAGGCGCACACCGCCGCCGACATCGCTTCCTGCACCGGGTAGAGGCGCACGCTGACCTCGGTGATGATGCCGAGCGTGCCTTCGGAGCCGACGAAAAGCCGCGTCAGGTCGTAGCCGGCGGCGGACTTCTTGGCGCGTCGCGAGGTCTGGATCACCCGCCCGTCGGCGAGCACCACCTTCATCGAGATCACGTTCTCGCGCATGGTGCCGTAGCGCACCGCGTTGGTACCGGAGGCGCGTGTCGAGGCCATACCGCCCAGCGTCGCGTCGGCGCCGGGGTCGACGGGGAAGAAGAGCCCGGTGTGCTTGATGTGCTCGTTTAGCTGCTTGCGCGTCACGCCGGCCTCGACCACCGCATCGAGGTCCTCCTCGTGCACCGCGAGCACGCGGTTCATCTGCGACAGATCGATGCACACGCCGCCCTGGACCGCCAGGATGTGGCCTTCGAGCGAGGTGCCTACCCCGAAGGGGATCATCGGCACGCGGTGGCGCCGGCAGATGTTGACCACGTCCCTGACCTCTTCAGTACTTTTTATGAAACAGACTGCATCAGGCGGGGCGTAGGGGAAGTACGACTCGTCCTTGCCGTGGTGCTCGCGCACCGCGGCGGAAGTGGACACGCGGTCCCCGAGCAGCGCCTTCAGCTCGTCGAGCACCGACTGGTCGAATTCGCGCGCTTTGTTCATGAAGTCATTTTAGTCTGAGCTCGATCTCGCGCTGGGAGTTCACCCCGACCATCTTGAGGAACTTGCGGATGCTGAGGTTGAAGGTTTCCTGGTCCATGGTCTATCTCCTGGTAAGCAGTTTTCTGGCCATCTCTTTCCCCAGCTCCACGCCCCACTGGTCGAAGCTGTTGATGTTCCACACCACTCCCTGCACGAACACCTTGTGCTCGTAAAGGGCAATGAGCCTTCCCAGATTTCTGGGGGTTAATCTCTCGAGAAACAAAATGCTCGAAGGGCGGTTCCCGGGGTATTGCTTGTGCGGCGGCAGCTTCGGGTCGTCGGTGCCGAAGGCGAGTGCGTCGGCCTGCGCCCTGGCGTTGGCGGTCAGGTGCTCGTTGGCGGCGACATCGATGAAATCGACCGGAACGCTCTGCGTTCCCTGGTGCAGCAGCTGGTGGAAGGAGTGCTGGCTCACCGTGCCTTCCATGCCCCACAGCACCGGCGCAGTCGCGTAGTCGACGGCGCGCCCCTCGCGGTCGATGCGCTTGCCGTTCGACTCCATCTCGAGCTGCTGCAGGTACGAGGGGACGAGCCGCAGTGCGTTCGAATACGGCAGTACCGCGTGCGTCGCCGCGCCGAGGAAGTTCGCGTTCCACACGCCGAGCAGCGCCATCAGCACTGGCACGTTCTTCTCGAGCGGCACCTCACGGAAGTGCCCATCGATGTCCTTTGCCCCGGAGAGGAACTCGTCGAAAGCCTCGGCGCCGATCGCGCACATGGCGGCGAGCCCGACCGCCGACCACACCGAGAAGCGGCCGCCGACCCAGTCCCACATCGGCAGCACTTCACCGGCACCGAAAGACTTTGCAACACCGGTGTTGGCGCTGACAGCGATGAAGTGATCCTGAGTTTTCCGCGACCCCAGCCAGCGCTTCGCCGCCTCGGCATTCGCCATCGTCTCCTGGGTGGTGAAGGTCTTGGAGACGACGATGAAGAGCGTGCTCGCCGGTTCGGCGCCCTCGAGCGCGCGAGCGAGATCGTGCGGGTCGACGTTGGCGGCGAAGCGCACGTCGAGCGCGCCCGCTTCTCCTCCCCCGGCGAGCGCATCGGCCACCAGCCGCGGCCCGAGATCGGAGCCGCCGGTGCCGAGATTGACGACGCGTTTGAATGATTTTTCAGTCCTGATTTTCGTTGCCAGGGAACGCATGCGAACCAGCGTGTCGTGCACTTCCTGGGGGGACGCCTTTCCTGCGCGCAAGGCGGTGTGCCAGGCTGCGCGGTCCTCGGTCGGGTTGATCTTCTTCCCGGAGAGCAGCGCGTCGCGCCACTCGGCGAGGCCGCGCTCGGCGGCGAGGCGGGCGAGCAGGCGCAGGGTCATGGCGCCGACGCGCTGGCGCGAGTAGTCGAGGCGCACGCCCGGCGCGTCGGCGGCGAACTGCACGCTGCGCGCGACGTCGTTCGCGAACAGCTCGCGCAAATGCACGCCCTTGCAGCTCTCGGCGTGCGTCGCAAGCTGCGCCCAGGCCTTGCAGTGGGTGGGGGAGATGGTATTCATTTGTCGGCCGCGTAAAGACGATAGCGCTCGGACTTGTCGCCGGGGCGGCCGACGTCGGCGAGCTTGCTCCATCCCACGCCCGGGGCATCGAACTCGTCGCCCGGGTTGCCCTGCACGAGGATGAGCGGGCATTCGCGCGGCTTCAGCGCGTCGAAGGCCTGGGTGCGGATGCCGCCGTGGTAGTCAAGCGCCGCCGACTGCGGCACGCCGAGCGATTTGGCGGCGATGCAGCCCGCGTTTACCGGCACCTTGGAGCGAAGCTGCAGCGCCACCGAGCGGTAGCTCTTCTGGTGCTCCACCCACGGCATGAGCAGCAGCGAGACAGTGCCCCACAGGAGCACGATGCCCGTCGCCCAGCGCGCCGGGGCGCGCAGCGCCGAGGGCGCGGTGTAGAGCGCAACGTAGAGCCAGCCCAGGAGAAGCGCGAGCGCAGCGAGGAACGGCAGCAACTCGAACTGCGGCACGAAGCCCGGCGCCGCCCTGGCCAAGTTGCTGGCGATCTTCGGCGGCACGCCGGTCATCATCGCGGCGTAGCCTAGCCACAGCAGTGAGACGAAGAAGGCGAAGGCGAGCACCGCGAACCAGTCGAGCGCCGCTGCGGCCCCGCGGCGCAGCGTAAGCACCGCCTGCGCCCCGAGCAGCGCCAGCGGCGCGAGTACCGGGATGAGGTCGACATCGCGCGCCCCGCCGGACCAGGTATGCGCGGTGAGCATGAGGAAGGTGGCGCAGGCCGGCACGAAGATGCGCGGCTCGCGCCAGCGCCGCCGCAGCGACCACAGCGCCCACAGGGCGAGGGGCCAGGCGGGCCAGGCGAACCAGCTGGCGGTGACGAGCAGGTAGCGCAGCTGGGCGAGCGGCGAGCCTTCGCTCTGCACGGCGAGCGTCCACCACTCGAGGAAGGCATTAGGCGAGCCGAGCGCGAGCGCGATCGGCCAGGAGAGCCCGACCAGCAGGACAGCGACGAGCGCCGCGACGAGGAATGCCCCGCCGCGGCGCTGGCGCCACTGCGGCGAGACCAACGCGCAGGCGAGCGTCGCCGCCGCGAGCGAGGCCGGGGCGACCCAGCCCGAAGAGAGTAACGCGAGGCCGAGCGCCGCGCCATGCACCGTTCCGGCGGACACCGGGCGGCGGATCGCATAGGGCAGCGCGGCGAGCGCGGTGCAGAGCGCGGCGAGCGCGGCGAGCTCGGGCAGCGCCTCGTGCGCGTGCACCATGAGGCCGACCGAGCCCAGTAGCAGCAGTACCGCCGCGGCCGCGGCGGTGCGGCCTTCGCCTTCGGGCGCCCAACGGCGCGCCGCCGCGTAGATCAGCCAGAAAGCGAGCAGCACGAAGGCGGCGGAAGCAAGCCGCGCCGCGGCGTGGAAGGGGATCAGCGAGTCGAGGGCGCGGCCGAAGCCGAGGGCGACCCAGTGGAAGAGCGGCGGGTCAAACATCCACAACAGGCCCGAGACGCGCGGCACCAGCAGGTCGCCGCTCGTCGCCATGCCGTGCACGATGCCCAGGCCCAGCGCATCGTGCGACTTCCACAGGTCATGCCCGATCCCGGGCACCACGAAGAGGAACGCGATCAGCGCGAGCGCCGCCGCAGGCAGCGGCAGCGCGAGGGACGGCAGCCGGGGCGGCATGCCCCGAAGACTACTTCGCCTTCTTGGTGTAGCGGCGCTTGAACTTCTCGACCCGGCCCGCGGTGTCGACGATCTTCTGCTTGCCGGTGTAATAAGAGTGGGACTCGGAAGAGACCTCGACCTTGATGACCGGGTATTCCTTGCCGTCGGTCCACTTCATGGTCTCGCGGCCCTTGGTGTCGATGGCCGAGCGAGTGAGGATGGAGTGATTGGCGCTGGTGTCCAGGAAGATCACCGGCTTGTATTCGGGGTGGATGCCAGGTTTCATGACTGCGTGCCTTTTCGGGAAGGCGCGGATTATACAGCGTAATTCGGCGTAATTCGGGGTCAGACCCCGGTTCCTGCTTTATCCCCGGCGCATCGAGTCGAAGAACTCTGCGTTCGACTTGGTGGCCTTCAGCTTGTCGATGAGGAATTCGGCGGCTTCGAGCTCGTCCATGGGGAAGAGGAGCTTGCGCAGCACCCAGACCTTCTGCAGGATCGGCGCCTCGATGAGCAGCTCCTCGCGGCGCGTGCCCGAGCGGTTGACGTTGATGGCGGGATAGATGCGCTTCTCGTGCATCCGGCGATCCAGGTGGATCTCCATGTTGCCGGTACCCTTGAATTCCTCGTAGATCACGTCGTCCATGCGGCTGCCGGTGTCGATCAGCGCCGTGGCGATGATCGTCAAAGAACCGCCTTCCTCCACGTTGCGAGCGGCGCCGAAAAACCGCTTGGGCTTCTGCAACGCATTGGCATCGACGCCGCCGGTCAGCACTTTCCCCGAGGCGGGAACCACGGTGTTGTAGGCGCGCGCGAGGCGCGTGATGGAGTCGAGCAGGATGACCACGTCCTTCTTGTGCTCGACCAGGCGCTTCGCCTTCTCGATCACCATCTCGGCGACCTGCACGTGGCGCGAGGCCGGCTCGTCGAAGGTGGAGGCGACCACTTCGCCGCGTACCGAGCGCGACATCTCGGTCACTTCCTCCGGGCGCTCGTCGATGAGGAGCACGATGAGCGCCACTTCCGGGTGGTTGGCGACGATGGCGTGCGCGATGTGCTGCAGCATCACCGTCTTGCCGGCCTTGGGCGGGGAGACGATCAGGCCGCGCTGTCCCTTGCCGATCGGAGCGACGATGTCGATCACGCGACCGGTGGTGTTCTCCTCGGCCTTGATCTCGCGCTCCAGCTTGAACATCTTGTCCGGATGCAGCGGCGTGAGGTTCTCGAACAGGATCTTGTTCTTGGCCGCTTCCGGTGCCTCGCCGTTGACCTTGTCGACCTTGACCAGCGCGAAGTAGCGCTCGCCGTCCTTGGGAGTGCGGATCTCGCCTTCGATCGAGTCGCCGGTGTGCAGGTTGAAGCGGCGGATCTGCGAGGGGGAGACGTAGATGTCGTCGGTGCTCGCGAGGTAGGAGGTCTCGGGGGAGCGCAGGAAGCCGAAGCCGTCCGGCAGCACTTCCAGCGTGCCATCGCCGAAGATGGAAACGCCCTTCTTCGCCTGGCTTTTCAGCAGCGCGAAGATCAGGTCCTGCTTGCGCATCCGGCTCGCGTTCTCGATGCCGTTCGAGACGGCCATCTCGACGAGCGCGGTGACGTGGTGCCCCTTCAGCTCCGAGAGGTGCATCGGGATGGCGAGCGCGCTGGCGGCGGGCGCCTGTGCGGGCTCGCTCGCTTGCGGTGAACGGACTGCATCCGTCGGGACGGCCTGGGACTTGCTCATTTTTGGGAAATGCGCCAGTGGGCCTGGCGCTTCAAGACTAAGGGAAACGCCTTGCCGAAATCGGCAAGGCGTTCAGAGACTAAGCGCTTTAAATATTGCTGTCAAGGAAGGCGGTGAGCTGGGATTTGGACAGCGCGCCTACGCGCGTGGCCTCGACGTTGCCGTTCTTGAAGAGCATCAGCGTCGGGATGCCGCGGATGCCGAACTTTGCCGGCACCTGCCGGTTCTCATCGACATTGATCTTCGCGATCCTCAGGCGCCCCTCGTACTCGCGCGCCACTTCCTCGAGGACGGGCGCGATCGATTTGCAGGGGCCGCACCATTCCGCCCAGTAGTCGACCAGCACGGGCGTATCGGACTTCAGCACCTCGGGGTCGAAGCTCTCGTCGGTCACATGTCGGATGTCGGGACTGCTCATGGCTCCTTCCAAGGGGGTGAAACAGAACCTGCATTATGGGGTCGGCTGCCCGCGTTCCCAAGCCTTAGGTGCTAAACTGTTGATTCATATGACATACGTCGTTACCGAAAGCTGCGTGAAGTGCAAGTACACGGACTGCGTAGACGTCTGCCCGGTCGACTGCTTCCGCGAGGGGCCGAACATGCTCGTGATCGACCCCGACGAGTGCATCGACTGCACGCTGTGCGTGCCCGAGTGCCCGGTGGAGGCGATCTTCGCCGAGGACGACGTACCCGATGCGCAGCGCGATTTCATTCCGCTCAACGCCGAGCTCGCGAAGCAGTGGAAGCCGCTCATCGAGAGGAAGCCCGCGCCGCCCGACGCCGACGAGTGGGCGAAGGTGAAAGAAAAAAAACACCTGCTCGAGAAGTAATGCGCGAAGCGCCGCAGCAATTGCGGCGATGCAGCTTCCGCGTCGCAAAATTCTTGTCGTGCGATCAACCACAGGTGTTTTGAAGTTTAATTTTTCCCGCTGGAAGTAATACATTTGCAAGCTTGAAGGCGTAACCTGTGCGTCTGTTCTCGCAGGAGGAAAAATGGATCAGGGACGGCTCGCCTTCACCGCGGTTTACCTCAAGTCGAATTCCGGCTACATCGGTTTCATCGAGGAGTTGCCCGGTGTGAACTCGCACGGCCGCACTTTGGACGAAGCACGCGAGACGCTGCAGAAGCTCGCCGCCGTGGTGTTCGACGAAGAGCGCCGCGAGGCGGAGGAGCTGATCGCCGGCAAGGACGTGGTGCGCGAGTCCTTCTTCATCCCGATTCCCAGAGCAGCCTAGCTTTTCGAAGATCAGGGACAGACCACGTCTCGCGTGGCTGTCCCTTTTCATTTCTGCGGGCGGCTGAGCTCGAAGCCGCCGGCACGTAGCAGCGCCAGCACGCCGGGACAGTGGGTGACGCCGATGAACACGCACGCGTCGCCGCGCTCGAGGACGGGCATCATGCGCTCGGCGAGCAGCGGACCGCGCCGGTCGATCACCGCCTCGCAGAAGCTCGGGAAGGCGCGTGCCGCCGCGACCAGGCCCTCGAGGTCGCCGTCGAGATAGCGGCGCACGTAGTCGCCCCAGTAAGCCTGCCAGTCGACGCGCGCGAGGAAGTGCACCATGCGCTCGACCGGAATCGCCTCCAGCGCCGCGATCTGCTCCTCGATCGTTTCCAGATGGCGCAGCTCCTTGCCCAGCGCGGCGGCCGTTCGATGCGCATCGAGGTCGAGGCTGTAGCGCCCGCCTTCGCGCTCGTGGTAGCGGCTCCATAGGCCGAAGAACGCCATCCACGGTTTCAGGGTGCGCAGCTCCGCTTCCAGCCACTCGTCGGGCCGGCCGAAGAACAGCTCGCGGTACAGCGGGTGCGCGTCGAGCGGCGGCGCGAGGCCGAGGTCGCGGCAAATGCGCTGCCGCGTGCGCTCGTCGAGCGCGTGGTAGAGCGAGAGATGCACCGGCGCCGAGCCCACGTCGACCACCCGGCGCAGCGACTGCGCGTCGAGCGGACCCTCGAGGAGCACCGTCTGCGCGCCGTCGACCAGCCGCTCGAGGGCGCTGCGGAAGTGGTAGGGAAAGAAGTGCGGCGTGCCGACGAGCCGCGAGCGGCGGCCGCGCTTCTCGACCTGCCAGACCATGCGCAGCTC
>JAQSVY010000350.1 GCA_029266935.1 Burkholderiales bacterium | reverse complement strand
GCCGAAATCGCGGTACACCTTCTGCAGCAGCGCCGTGTACGCCACGCACTCGGGAAGGATGTGCTCCTCGGTGCAGAAGATGTGGCCGTCGTCCTGCACAAAGCCTCTCACCCTCATTAGGCCGTGCAGGGCGCCCGAGGGCTCGTTGCGGTGGCAGGAGCCGAACTCGCCGTAGCGCAGCGGCAGGTCGCGGTAGCTCCTCACACCCTTGTTGTAGATGAGGATGTGCCCCGGGCAGTTCATCGGCTTCACCGCGTAGTCGCGGCTCTCGGAAGCGGTGAAGAACATGTTCTCGCGGAAGTTGTCCCAGTGCCCGGTGCGCTTCCACAACTCGACGTCGAGGATCTGCGGGCCGCGCACCTCGTGGTAGCCGTTGTCGCGGTAGACGCGGCGCATGTACTGCTCGACCTGCTGCCACAGCACCCAGCCCTTCGGGTGCCAGAACACGAGCCCCGGAGCCTCCTCCTGCATGTGGAAAAGGTCGAGCTGCGTGCCCAGGCGCCGGTGGTCGCGCTTCTCGGCCTCCTCCAGCATCTTCAGGTACGCGTCCTGGTCCTCCTTCTTCGCCCAGGCGGTGCCGTAGATGCGCTGGAGCATCTCGTTCTTCGAGTCGCCGCGCCAGTAGGCGCCGGCGACGCGCATCAGCTTGAAAACCTTGAGCTTGCCGGTGGAGGGCACGTGCGGCCCGCGGCACAGATCGATCCAGTTGCCCTCGCCGTAGAGCGAGATCTGCTCCTTCTCGGGGATCGAGGCGATGATCTCCGCCTTGTATTTTTCTCCCTGGCTCCTGAAAAACGCCACGGCCTCATCGCGCGGCATGACCTTTCGCTCCACCGGCAGATCGCGCTTGGCGATCTCGGTCATCCGCTTTTCGATCGCCGCGAGGTCTTCGGGCGTGAAGGGCCGCTTGTACGAAAAGTCGTAATAGAAGCCGTTCTCGATCACGGGGCCAATGGTCACCTGCGCCTCGGGATAGAGCTCCTTCACCGCGTGCGCCAGCAGGTGCGCGGTCGAGTGGCGGATGAGATCTAGCGCCTCGGGGTCGCGCTCGGTGATGATCTGCAGCTGCGCATCGGTCTCGATGCGGTAGCCGGTGTCGACCAGCGTCCCGTTCACCTTGCCGGCGAGCGCCGCCCGTGCGAGGCCGGTGCCGATGGACTGTGCGATCTCGGCGACCGTGACCGGCTGGGGAAACGACTTTACCGAGCCGTCGGGAAGGCGGATGTCCGGCATTCTTTCTGCGGGGAAGCTGGTAGGCGCGATTGCGATCTCGAGCGCAGGCTCACGCCGAAGGGACGCAAGGACGCCGAGCGCGTAGCCAAGTGGCTGCTGCGGCATTTGCCGGTCGGCTTCGAGGTCGTGGCGAGTCCCGCCGCCCGCGCCCAGGAAACGGCGAAGGCGCTGAAAGTCAGAATCCGCATCGATCCTGCCCTCGCGCCCGGTGCTTCCGTGAACGACATCCTCGGGGCAGCGGCGCGCGCCGCCAAGGTGGCGGTGATCGTGGGCCACCAACCCGACCTCGGCTGCGCCATCGCCCATCTCTTTGGCCGCGAGCAGGCGGAGTGGCGGCTGCAGAAAGGCGCGCTGTGGTGGATCGAGGACGACCTCGTCAAAGCCGTCATTTCACCCGACTTGCTTTAGGACGGATACTTTCTTGTCTGAAAGCCCGCTGACCTGAAGCTTCATGCCGACCGCCTTCCAGTGGTCGGCTTCGGACTCCAGCGCCGCGGCCGAAAGCGCGTTCTCTTCGAGCCAGGACTGCGGCAGGTCGAGGGCGAAGCCGCCGCGGTCGACGGCGACGCGCAGGAACGGCAGCGGCGCATCGGTTCGGCTGCGCAGGATGAGGGAAGCGAGACGCAGCGCGAACACCAGCTTCCATTCGGCGCCTTCCAGGCCTTCCTGCACCTTGCCGAGCTTGCCGCGGTGCGCGAGCACGAGGCGCGCGAGGCGCGCCTGCTCCATGCGCGAGAAGCCCGGCATGTCGGCGTTGGACAGCACGTAGGCCGAGTGCTTGTGGTACTGCGCGTGCGCGATGGACAGGCCGATCTCGGCAAGGCGCGCCCCCCATTCGAGCAGGTGGCGGTCGGCATCGTCCTCGCGCTCGGCGCCGGGCGAGAGCGCATCATAGATCTTCAATGACAGCGCCCTCACTCGTTCCGACTGGGCGGCGTCGACGTGATAGCGCCGGGCGAACTGCGCGGCGGTAGCCTCGCGCATGTCCTGGTGCTGGTAGCGCCCGAGAAGGTCGTAGAGCACGCCGTGGCGCAGCGCGCCCTCGGACACCCTCATCGACTCGATGCCGAGCGCGTCGAACACCGCGCCCATGATGGCGAGTCCGCCGGGAAGCACGGGGGCGCGGTTGGGTCGCAGGCCGGCGATGCGCTCCGGGTCGGCTTTTTCGACCTTCAGCAGCAGCGCCTTCAGCCGCTCCAGGCCTTCCTGCGTCAGCCCGTCGGCGGCAAAGCTGTTCTCGCGCAGGATGTTCTCCATCGAGCGCGCCGTGCCGGAGGAGCCGACCGCCTCGGCCCAACCCGCTTCGCGATAGGGCCGCACGATGTGCGCGAGCTCCTGCCGCGCGGCGAGCTCCGCGGCCTTCATGCGCGCCTTGTCGATCCTGCCACCGGGAAAGTACTTCAGGCTGTAGCTGACGCAGCCCATGTAGAGCGACTCAGTGAGCCGCGGCTCGAAGCCGGTGCCGACGATGAGCTCGGTAGAGCCGCCGCCGACATCGACGACCAGCCTCTGATGCGAGCCTCTCGGCAACGCATGCGCGACGCCCAGGTAAATGAGCCGCGCCTCCTCGCGCCCGGAGATCACCTCGATCGGGAAGCCGAGCACGGCGCGCGCCTCGCGCAGGAACGCGGGCGCGTTCTTCGCCACGCGCAGCGCGTTGGTGCCCACCGCGCGCACCGCCGGGCGCGGGAAGCCGCGCAGGCGCTCGGCGAACTTGGCGAGCGCCTCCAGCGCCGCCGCCTGGCTCGCGCGGTCGATGCGCTTCTCGGCGGTGAGCCCGGCGCCCAGGCGCACCACCTCGCGCACCGCGTCAAGCGGGTAGATCTGGCCGTCGACGACGCGGCCGATCTGCAGGTGGAAGCTGTTCGAGCCGAGATCGACGGCAGCAAGCGTGTCGTGGCGCGCCATCGCGGCCTAAGTTAACAGAATCCGGGCATTTACAATGGCTCCTCCCGCCCCCCGAGCCGATGAACCGCAGAACCCCTTCGCCGGCGCAGTTCCTCAACCGCGAGCTCGGCCTGCTCGCGTTCAACCGGCGCGTGCTCGCGCAGGCCGCGGACGAGGCGGTGCCGCTGCTCGAGCGCC
>JAQSVY010000349.1 GCA_029266935.1 Burkholderiales bacterium | reverse complement strand
AGCCCCGAAGCGACGGCGAGCGCCGCCCCGGCCTTCAATACGTTGCGTCTGGAACGCTTCATGATCTCCTCCTCCTTGTGCCGGCCATTGTAATCAAGGCCGTACACTTTGCACCATGAGGATCGGCATTGCAGGCACCGGGCGCATGGGCGCGGCGATTGCCGGGCGCCTCGCCGGCGCGGGACACGACGTCGCGGTCTGGAACCGCACTGCGGCAAAGGCCCGCCCGCTCGGGTTTCCGGTCTGTTCTTCCCCCTCCGAACTGGCCGAGCGCTCCGAAGCCGTCATTACCATGCTGGCCGACGGTGCGGCCGTGAAGGAGGTCTACGACGCCCTGCTGGCCGGCGAGGTCCGCGGGAAGCTCTTCATCGACATGAGCACGGTTCGGCCCGCTGTTTCACAAGAAATTTTTTCCAGGGTCAAAGACAAAGGCGCTGCCTTCGTCGAATGCCCCGTGGGAGGCAGCGTCAGCCCGGCGAAGGAAGGCAAGCTCTTCGGCTTCGCCGCCGGCGAGGCGCCGGACGTCGAGCGCGCGAAGCCACTGCTCGAGCAGCTCTGCCGGCGCATCGAGCACGTCGGCCCCGCGGGCAGCGGCGCGAGCATGAAGCTTGCCGTCAACCTGCCGCTGCTCATCTACTACCAGGCGCTCGGCGAAGCTCTGACTCTTCTGAAGGATACGCGGTTAACTGCGGAAAAGATCATGGACATCATCGGCGACACCTCCGGTGCGCCGGCGATGCTTAAGAACCGCGGCTCGCAGATCGCGGCCGTGCTCGCCGGCAAGGCGCCGCCGGCGGTGTCGGTCGACGTCGATACCATCCGCAAGGACCTGCGCGAGATGCTGGACGAGGCGCGCTCGCTCGGGATCGCGCTCCCGGTCGCCTCCGCCGCGCTCGAGCGCTACGACGAGGCTTCGCGCGCGGGGCTCGGCGCGAAGGACTGCACGGTGCTGCCGGATTTTTTCATTCGCGCAAGGCCGCGTTGACCTTCGGCATTACCTGCTCCGCCATCAGCTCCATCGATCGGCGCGCGAGCTTCGCGTCCACCCAGTCGTGGCAGGGGTAATACAACGTACCGAAGGGCCCCACCTTCTCGCGGAAGGCGAGGATCTGCTCGACCACGCTGTTCACGGTGCCGGCGATCACCAGCCGCGGCGTCATGGTCTCGGCGGTGATCGACGCATCCGCCTCGCCCGGGTCGAGCTTGAAGAGGTTGCCGCGACCGCCCAGCCCGACAAGCTTGCGGATCAGCTGCTTGAAGTAGAAGTGGTACGGGCCCTGCGCGCCGTGGCCGTAGCGCTTCGCCGTCGCCTCGTCGTCCGCGACGAAGATGGACTTGGCGACTCGCCAGTCCGCACCGCGGGGTTCCTTGTTCACTGAAAGACTTGGGCCAGTGCGAGGCCACCCATTCGGGCAGAAGGAAGTTGGCGGAGATCGGCGCCCAGCCGCGCTTCGCCGCCTCGGTCACGCCCTTCGACTGCGGCGCGACCGCGGTGACCACGATCGGCGGGTGCGGCTTCTGGTAGGGCTTGAGGATTGCCCCCTGCCCGATATCGAGGATCTTGGTCTTCTCCGTCGAGACGTTGAAGAACTGCCCGGAAAGGTTGTATGGGGCCTCGCCCTTCCAGATGTCGAGCACCATGTTCATCGACTCGACCAGCATCGCGTTGCGGTCCTTGCCGAGGTTGCCGAACACTTCGGCGTCCGACATCAGGCCGCCGGGGCTGATGCCCATGATGAAGCGCCCGCGCAGCATGTGGTCGATCATCGCCACCTGCGCGGCGATCGCCGCCGGGTGGCTGTTGGGCACGTTGATGGTGCCGCTGCCGAGCACGATGCTCTTCGTCGCGTGCGCGAGGCTGGCGAGGAACATGAGGCAGGAGGTGACGTTCTCGGCGAGGTCGGTGACGTGCTCGCCGACCAGCGCCTCGCAGTAGCCGAGCCGGTCGGCGAGCAGGATCGCTTCGCGGTCCTCGGCATACGTTTCCCAGGCGTTTCGCTGCGGCGGGTGCAGCGGCATCATGAAGGTGCCGAGCTTCAAGCAGGTCTCCTAGTTCTGGACATCTTCCACCTCGCCCGAGGCGGACGATCTGAAGATGGCTTCCAGGGCGCAGATGTTGGCGACCATGTCGTGCTGCGGCACGGGGTACGAGGCATGGCCGGTGACGGCGTCGGCGAAGGCCTCGAGGTTGGCAAGCACCGCCGGCGCGGGGGGATACTCCTTCACGGCCTTCTCTGCGTCCTTGCGCTTGACGGTCAGCGTCCAGCCCTGCGGCGCCTCCGGATGCGTCTTGTCGCGCACCTCGGCCCAGCCCTTCGTGCCGTAGAGCGCGAAGCGGCCGTCGAAGGGCGTCGCGAGCATTGCACTGATGAGCGCATGGGAACCCGATTTGTGTGAAACCAGGACCGCGAGCGTGTCGCCGTTGACCAGCTCGCTGCCGAGCTGGCGCACGCTCGCGAAGACGCGCTCCGCCGGCCCGAGCAGGCCGACCGAAAGGTCGAGCAGATGGACGCCGGTGGCAGTCATGGGCCCGGCCGGGGCCTCCTTCTCGGAGAGGCGCCAGTTGTCCTTCGGCAGTGCAAGAAACTTGTTTTGGCTGAAATTGGCCTCGATCTGCAGCAGCGCGCCGAGCTCGCCCATCTTCGCCATGCGGAACAACTCGCGGATCGGCGGCTCGAAGCGCTTCTCGTGACCGACGGCGAGGACCACCCGGTTTTCGTTGCAGGCCTTGACCGCCCTCAGCACGGCTTCCCTGGAGAGCGACAGCGGCTTCTCGCAGAAGACGTGCTTCTTCGCGTTCGCGGCCCGAACGATCTGCTCGGCGTGCTGGCTATGCGGCGTACACAGGACGACGCCTTGAACGACCGGATCATCCAGTGCCTGCTGCAGATCGGGCGTGATCCCCTCCCCGGAAGCGAAGGGATCGACGCGGCGCACCGCCCGGAGCTTGCGATTGCCCTCCAGCAGCGCGAGGATGGTCCGGCCCCACCAGCCGAGGCCGACGACTGCGACGTTCAGCACCCTCGCGCGATCAGGACCTGGCCTTCTGCATGAACTCCGGCCGCAGCGCCTTGCTCCAGTCGGGGATCTCCTTGATCTTCTTCTCGCGCAGCAGCACCTGCGCCTGCTGCTGCATGTAGCCCTCCACGCCGGCGGGGAACTGCGGCGCCACCTCGATCGTCTCCACCGCCTTGGCGAAGGTGTCGGGCGACATCTTGTAGCCCTTCGAGGTGTAGAACGCGTAGATGGTGTCGGAGACCTTCTTCTTGTTGGTCTTGAAGTCGCTGGCGACGTCCAGCCAGGCGCGCAGGTAGCGCACCACGGCATCGGGGTTCTTCTCGACGTACTCCGGCGTGGCAGCCATGAACACCGGCATGCGGTCGACGTCCCAGTAGTTCATGATCGTCGTGGCGAGCCCGTCGGCCTCGGCGATGGCGTTGT
>JAQSVY010000068.1 GCA_029266935.1 Burkholderiales bacterium | reverse complement strand
GATGTCCATGTCCTCTTCCATGTGCTGGTAGAGGCGGCTGTTCGTCGCGAGCTTGAGCGAAGGCGCCGGCTTGCAGCCGTACACCGAGCCGCGCCCGGTAGTGAAGCAGATGACGTTGGCGCCGCCGGCCACGTGGCCGGTGACCGAGACCGGGTCGTAGCCCGGGGTGTCCATGAAGACGAGGCCCTTGGCGCTCACCGCCTCGGCGAACTCGTAGACCTCGACCAGATTGGTGGTCCCGCCCTTGGCCGCGGCGCCGAGCGACTTCTCGAGGATCGTGGTGAGGCCGCCCGCCTTGTTGCCGGGCGACGGGTTGTTATTCATCTCCATGCGGTTTCGCCCGGTGTAGTCCTCCCACCAGCGGATCCGCGCCAGGAGCTTTTCGCCAACCTCACGGCTCACGGCTCGCCTGGTGAGCAAATGCTCTGCACCATAAATCTCTGGCGTCTCGGAGAGGATGGCGGTGCCACCATGCCTGACCAGAAGATCCGCCGCGGCGCCCAGCGCAGGGTTGGCGCTGATGCCGGAATACCCGTCCGACCCGCCGCACTCCAGGCCGAGCACAAGATGGCTCGCTGGCACCGGCTGGCGCTGCACGCGGTTCGCCTCGGGCAGCAGCTCCTTAACGCGCGCAATGCCGTCGCGCACCGACTTCGTGGTGCCGCCCTTCTCCTGGATGGTGAAAGCTTGCAGCTTGTCTGAGACTTTGAGCTTCGCGGCGTTGAGCCAGAAATTGAGCTGGTTCGCCTCGCACCCGAGGCCGATGCCGAGCACCGCGAAGAAGTTCGGGTGTCTTGCGTAGCCGGTCATCGTCCGGCGCAGCAGCTCCATGCCTTCGCCTTCGCCCGCCATGCCGCAGCCGGTCTTGTGCGTCAGCGCCACCACGCCGTCCACATTCGGAAATTCATCCAGGCGATTCTTGAAATGATCGGCGATCATCCTCGCCACCGTGGCGGAGCAATTCACGCTCGTCAGGATGCCGATATAGTTGCGCGTAGCGATACGCCCGTCCTTGCGCACGATGCCCTGAAACGTGGCCGGCTGCTTCTCATAACGAGTTTCGGTTACAGCAGTGCAAAAAGCGTAATCCCGCTCGAAATCGGCCATCGCCAGGTTATGCACGTGCACGTGCTCGCCGGCGCGGATCGCCTGGCTTGCGAAGCCGATGATCTGGCTGTAGCGGCGCACGGGGGCGCCCTGCGCGATGTCGCGCGCCGCAATCTTGTGGCCGGCGGGAATGCCCTTCATGTCGGCGCGCGCGATGACGACGTCGTCGTCGGGATGCAGGCAGATGGTCTGATCGGCAGCGGCTTGCAGCATGGTTGCCTCTTCAGTGGTTGTCGCGCGGCACGAAGGCGCCGCTCTTGCCGACGAGGAAGTCGAGGTCGGCGCCGTCGCAGGATTGCAGCACATGGTCGTGGTAGAGCTTCCAGTACCCGCGCTCCAGGTGCGGCTTCGGCGCTTTCCACGCCTTTCTTCTCTTTGAAAGAATTTCTTCCGCAACGACGAGGTGGAGCTTCCCCTTCGTCACGTCGAGCTCGATGGTGTCGCCGTTCTCGACCAGCGCGAGCGTGCCGCCGGCGGCGGCCTCGGGGCAGACGTGCAGCACCACCGTGCCATAGGCGGTGCCGCTCATGCGCGCGTCCGAGATGCGCACCATGTCGGTGACGCCCTTCCTGAGGAGCTTGGGCGGCAGCGGCATGTTGCCGACCTCGGCCATGCCCGGATAGCCCTTCGGCCCGCAGTTCTTGAGCACCATCACGCAGCGCTCGTCGATGTCGAGGTTCGGGTCGTCGATGCGGCGATGGAAGTCCTCGATGCTCTCGAACACCACGGCGCGGCCGCGATGCTTCATCAGCGCCGGCGTGGCGGCGGAGGGCTTGATGATCGCGCCGTCGGGGGCGAGGTTGCCGCGCAGGACGCTGATGCCGGTGTTTTCCTTGAACGGCTTCTTGAACGGGAAGATGACGTCGCGGTTCCAGCAGGGCGCGTCCTTGACGTTGTCCCAGATCGCCTTGCCGTTGACTGTTAAAGAATCTCGATTCAATAAATTGTTTTCTCCTAGCTCCCGCAGCACCGTCGGCAGGCCGCCGGCGTAGTAGAAGTCCTCCATCAGGTACTTGCCCGAGGGCATGAGGTTGACGAGCGTGTGCACGCCGCGGCCGGCGCGCGCGAAGTCGTCGAGGCCGAGCTCGACGCCGATGCGCCGCGCGATGGCGGTGAGGTGGATCACGGCATTGGTCGAGCCGCCGATGGCCCCGAGCGCGCGGATGGCGTTCTCGAAGGCAGGCTTGGTGAGGATCTTCGAGAGGACGAGGTTCTCTTTCACCATCTCGACAATGCGGCGGCCGGCCATCCTGGCGAGAACGTTCCTGCGCGCGTCGACGGCGGGGATCGCCGCATTGCCCGGCATGCCGACGCCAAGCGCCTCGACCATGGAAGCCATGGTGGAGGCGGTGCCCATGGTCATGCAGTGGCCGTGCGAGCGGTGCATGCACGACTCCGCCTCGTGGAATTCGTCGAGCGAGATCTTGCCGGCGCGCAGGTCCTCCGACATCGACCACACATTGGTGCCCGAGCCGATGTCGGTGCCGCGGTACTTGCCCGACAGCATCGGCCCGCCCGAGACGAGGATCGTCGGCAGGTCGATGCTCGCCGCGCCCATCAGCGTCGCGGGCGTGGTCTTGTCGCAGCCGGCGAGCAGCACCACGCCGTCGAGCGGGTTGCCGCGGATCGACTCCTCGACGTCCATGCTGGCGAGGTTCCGATAGAGCATCGCCGTGGGGCGCAGCAGTGTCTCGCCAAGCGACATCACCGGGAATTCCAGCGGGAAGCCGCCCGCTTCGAGAATGCCGTTGCGCACATGCTCGGCGAGTACGCGGAAGTGCGTGTTGCAGGGCGTGAGCTCCGACCAGGTGTTGCAGATGCCGATCACCGGCCGCCCGTCGAACTGGTCGTGCGGCACGCCGCGGTTCTTCGTCCAGCTGCGGTAGATGAAGCCGTAGATGTCCTGCCGCGAGAACCATTGCACCGAGCGCTGCTTGGGCTTCTTCATCAGTAGGTGGCCCTCCCGCCCGAAATGTCGAACACCGCACCGGTGGAGAAGCTGCAGTCCTCGCTCGCCAGCCAGCACACGAGCGCAGCGATCTCGTCCACTTCCACGAAGCGGCCCATCGGGATCTTCGAGCGCATGTACTCGATGTGGCCTTCGGTCATCTGCTCGAAGATCGCGGTCTTCGCCGCGGCCGGGGTGACGCAGTTGACGAGCACGCCGGTCTGCGCCAGCTCCTTGCCGAGAGACTTGGTGAGCGCGATGACGCCGGCCTTGGAAGCGGAATAGGCGATCGCGTTCGGGTTGCCTTCCTTGCCGGCGATCGAGGCGATGTTGACGATCCGCCCGTAGCCGGCCTTGACCATGCGCGGGGCCGTCGCGCGGCAGCACAGGAACTGGCTGGTGAGGTTGACGCGCAGCACGCGCTCCCATTCCTCGATCGGATAGTCGACGGTGGGCTTGTTCATGCCCGCGATCCCGGCGTTGTTGACCAGGATGTCGACCCGGTGTGTTGCAGCCAAGGCTTTCTCGATGGAAGCAGGATCGGAAACATCGACCCTGGGCGTGCCGTCGAGGTCCCACACCGTGACGCGCGCGCCGGCGGCTTGCAGGCGCTTCGCGATCGCGGCGCCGATGCCTTGTGCGCCGCCGGTCACGATCGCGTGGCGGCCTGCGAAACCCGGTTGGGCCATGAGGACGCGAAGTATAATCGCTGCCCTCATGGCAGGACGTCTCGAAGGCAAGACCGCGTTCATCACCGCAGCAGCGCAAGGCATGGGACGTGGCGCCGCGCTCGCCTTCGCCCGCGAAGGCGCGCGGGTCTGGGCCACCGACATCAGCGCCAAGGTCGCGGAGCTCGAGGGCCAGCAGGGCATCCGGACGCGCGTGCTGGATGCCACGGATGAACAAGCCATTCAAAAAACAAGCAAAGACGTCGGCGACATCGACGTGCTGTTCAACTGCGCCGGCATCGTCCACCACGGCACGATCCTCGATTGCACGCCCAAGGACTGGGAAGCCGCCTTCAACGTCAACGTGAAGTCGATGTACCTTGTCTCGCGCGCCTTCCTCCCTGGCATGCTGAAGAAGGGCCGCGGCTCCATCATCAACATGGCCTCGGTCGCCTCGTCGATCCGCGGGCTGCCGAACCGCTTCGTGTACGGCGCGACCAAGGCGGCGGTGATCGGTCTGACCAAGGCGATTGCCGCCGACTATGTCCGCCAGGGGATCCGCTGCAACGCGGTCTGCCCCGGCACCGTGGACACGCCCTCGCTGCAAGGCCGCATCAATGCGCAGCCCAATCCGGAGCAGGCGCGCAAGGACTTCGTGGCGCGCCAGCCCATGGGGCGCCTCGGCACGGTCGACGACGTCACCGGCCTGCTGGTGTTCCTGGCGTCCGACGAGTCGCTCTTCGCGACCGGCAATGCTTACTCCATCGATGGGGGAATGACGATATGAAGCTGTGCCGCTACGGCAAGCCCGGCTACGAAAAGCCCGGGATGATCGACGGCGAAGGGAAGCTCCGCGACCTCTCGAAGGTCGTCGACAGCATCGGCCCGAACGAGCTCTCGCCGCGCGGGCTGAAGATGCTCTCCAAGATCAAGCCCGACTCGCTGCCGCTGGTGAACGGCAACCCGCGCTTCGGCGTGCCCTACGTCGGCATCGGCAAGTTCATCGCCATCGGCCTTAACTACTCCGACCACGCCAGGGAGGCCGGGATGGCGATCCCGAGCGAGCCCATCGTCTTCATGAAGGCCACGACCTGCATCAACGGCCCCTCGGACGACATCGTGCAGCCGAGGAACTCGACCAAGCTGGACTGGGAGCTCGAGCTCGGCGTCGTCATCGGCAGCCAGGCGAAGTACGTGAGCGAGGCGGCGGCGCTCTCGCACGTGGCGGGCTACTGCATCGTCAACGACGTCTCGGAGCGCGCATTCCAGATGGCCACCACGCAGTGGGACAAGGGCAAGGGCTTCGATACCGCGGGGCCGATCGGCCCATGGCTCGTGACCACCGACGAGATCGCGGACCCGCAGAACCTCGACATGGCGCTCGACCTGAATGGCAAGCGGATGCAGACCGGCAACACCCGCACCATGATCTTCGGCGTGGCGAAGATCGTCTCGCACGTGAGCCAGTACATGACCCTGCTGCCCGGGGACGTCATCGCCACCGGCACGCCCCCTGGCGTAGGCCTGGGCATCAAGCCGACGCCGCTCTTCCTCAAGCCGGGCGACCAGCTGAGGCTCACCATCCAGGGTCTCGGCGAGCAACGACAGAGGATCGTGGCCCATGAATAAGCGCGCAGATGTAGAGATGTCGGCTTTTTGGATGCCGTTCACGGCGAACCGGCAGTTCCGCTCGGCGCCGCGGCTGCTCGCGCGTGCCGAGGGCATGTACTACTGGACGCCCGAAGGCCGCCAGGTGCTCGACGGGACCGCAGGGCTGTGGTGCGTGAACGCGGGGCATTGCCGCCCGAGGATCGTCGAGGCGGTGCGCCGCCAGGTCGGCGAGATGGACTTCGCGCCGACGTTCCAGATGGGCCATCCGATCGCCTTCGAGTTTGCCGAGCGGCTCGCCGCGGTGGCGCCGCCGGGCTTCAAGCACGTCTTTTTCACCAACTCCGGCTCCGAGTCGGCCGACACCGCCCTCAAGATCGCCCTCGCCTACCACCGCGCGCGCGGCGAGGGCCAGCGCTACCGGCTGATCGGGCGCGAGCGCGGCTACCACGGCGTCAACTTCGGCGGCATGGCGGTCGGCGGCATTCCCGCCAACCGCAAGGTATTCGGCCCCGGCATCGCCGGCGTGTATCACATCCGGCATACCCATGATCTTTCAAAAAATTCGTTTTCAAAAGGTCAACCGTTGCATGGCGGCACCGAGTTCGCCGATGACCTTGAGCGCCTCTGTACCTTCCACGATCCCTCGACCGTCGCCGCGGTGATCGTCGAGCCGGTCGCCGGCTCCGCGGGCGTACTGGTGCCGCCCCGTGGCTATCTCGAGCGCCTGCGCGAGATCTGCACTCGCCACGGCATCCTGCTCATCTTCGACGAAGTGATCACTGGCTTCGGCCGGCTGGGCAAGCCTTTCGGTGCCGAGCGCCTGGGCGTCATGCCCGATCTGTTCACCACCGCCAAGGCGCTCACGAACGGGACGGTGCCGATGGGAGCGGTGTTCGTGAAAGATGCAATCCACGAAGCCTTCATGCAGGGCCCGGCGGGCATCGAGCTCTTTCACGGCTACACCTACTCGGGCCACCCGGTGGCCTGCGCTGCCGGGATCGCCATGCTCGACACCTGCGAGGAGGAAGGCCTCCTGGAAAGAGCGGCAGGTCTGGAAGGCCACTGGGAAGCCGCCGCACACGCCCTAAAGGGGGCGCGGCACGTCATCGATGTGCGCAACTTCGGGTTGATGGCGGCGATCGAGCTTGAACCGCGCTCCGGGGCGCCGGCGGCGCGCGCCTACGAGACCTTCGTCAAGGCGTTCGAGAGCGGCGTTCTGATCCGCGTCACCGCCGACACCATCGCGCTGTCGCCGCCGCTGATCGTGGAAAAGCCACAGATCGACCGCATGTTCGGCGTTATCCGCGAGGCGCTCGCCAGCACCGGCTGAAATAAGAAGGGGGCCGAAGCCCCCTTTCTGGTCGCTTGCTGATCGTTACTTGGCCGCAGCCCGCACTACGCCCAGCCGACGCCCGCGCGCCGGCTGCTTCAGGCGCGCCGGGGTGACCAGGTCGCGCACGAAGTTGGGCAGGGCGAAGACGCCCTCGTGGGTCTCGCCGTTGTAGTAGCGCAGCTCCTGCAGCTTCCTCGCCTCGATGCGCCGGTCGATCTCGTCGGCGGTGAAGGCCTTCGGATCGAGCTTGTCGGAGCACACCGCCATCGACCAGAGCGAGCCGTAGAGCGGGAT
>JAQSVY010000067.1 GCA_029266935.1 Burkholderiales bacterium | reverse complement strand
CGGCATTCTCGACGACCTGATGGCCTACCACCTCGATGAGGAGCGCTTCCGGCTGGTGGTGAACGCCGCGACCGCGCACGCCGACCTCGCGTGGCTCGGACGCCTGCAGGGCGCCGACGTCGAGCTGCGGCCGCGCCGCGACCTCGCGATGCTCGCCGTGCAGGGGCCGCTCGCGCACGACATGTTTCGGGCGGCGCTGCCGGAGCTCGCATCGAGCGCCGACGCATTCGTTGCGCCAACCGGCTACACCGGCGAGGATGGCCTGGAACTCCTGCTTCCGGCCGGGCAGGCGCCGCAGGCGTGGCGTCGGCTGCTCGCCGGCGGCGTGCGCCCTTGCGGCCTCGGCGCGCGTGACACACTGCGGCTCGAGGCCGGGCTTAATCTCTACGGCCAGGACATGGATGCGGGCGTGACGCCTTACGAGTGCGGACTGTCCTGGACCGTCGCCCTGGAAGGCGCGCGCGAGTTTGTCGGCAGGCAGGCGCTGCTCGAGCGCCGTGCCCGCTTCCAGCGCCTCGGCCTGGTGCTCGAATCCGGCGGCGGCGTGTTGCGCGCGCACTGCGCGGTGCGCAGCGCGCACGGCGACGGCGTCGTGACAAGCGGCAGCTTCTCGCCGACGATGCAGAAATCGATCGCGCTCGCGCGGCTGCCGGCGGCAAGCGCCGCACCGGAGCGTGTGCAGGTCGAGTTGCGCGGCAAGCGGCTCGAGGCGCGCGTCGTCAAGCCGCCTTTCGTGCGCCGCGGCAGGATCCTGGTCTGAAGGAGGCGCCTTGAACATTCCCGACAGCCTGCGCTACACCGCCACGCACGAGTGGGTACGCAAGGAATCCGACGGCACGCTGAGCGTCGGCATCACCGATCATGCGCAGGACGCGCTCGGCGAACTGGTGTTCCTCGAGCTGCCCGAGCCCGGGCGCAAGCTCGCGGCGGGCGAGGCCTGCGCCGTAGTCGAGTCGGTGAAGGCGGCTTCGGATGTCTATACGCCGCTCGCCGGGGAGGTCGTCGCGGCCAACGCCGCGCTGCAGGAGGAGCCCGGCCGGCTGAACAAGGACCCCTACGGGGCCTGGCTCTTCCGCCTGAAGCCGGCCGAAGGAGCCGATCCGGCGCAGCTACTCGACGCCGCGGCCTACCGCAAGGGCTTCACATGACGCTCGACGACGATTTTGCCTCGCGCCACATCGCGCCGGATGCGCACGACGTGCGCGCCATGCTGGACTATTTGCAGTTGAAGAATATCGAAGATCTCATCGACGAGGCGCTCCCCTCCTCCATCCGCCAGAAGGCGCCGCTCGAACTGCCGGCGCCGCGCAGCGAGGCGGAAGCGCTCAAGGAACTGCGCGCCATCGCGGCGCGCAACCAAGTCTGGCGCAGCTACATCGGCATGGGCTACTGCGGCACGTTCACGCCGCCGGTGATCCAGCGCAACGTGATCGAGAACCCGGGCTGGTACACCCCGTACACGCCCTACCAGGCCGAGATCTCGCAGGGCCGGCTCGAAGCCCTGCTCGCCTTCCAGCAGATGCTGATCGACCTCACCGGGCTGCCGGTCGCCAACGCGTCGCTGCTCGACGAGGCGACCGCCGCCGGCGAGGCGATGGGCCTCATCGAGCGCTCGACGAAAAGCGCCGGCAAGGCCTTCTTCATCGACCGCGCCTGCCACCCGCAAGTGATCGCCGTGGTGCGCACGCGGGCGCGCTGGCTCGGCATTGCCCTGGTCGTCGGCGACGCGGCGTCCGAGCTCGATCCGGCGCGCGTGTTCGGCGCGCACCTCCAGTATCCGGACACGCATGGCCGCATCTTCGATGTTTCAGAAATCATTCAAGTGCTGCATGAGGCGGGCGCGCGGGTGTCTCTCGGCGTCGATCCGCTCGCGCTCGTCCTGCTCAAATCGCCGGGCGCGCTCGGCGCCGACGTCGCGATCGGCTCGGCGCAGCGCTTCGGCGTGCCGCTCGGCTACGGCGGGCCGCACGCGGGATTTCTCGCCGCGCGCGCCGAGCTCCTGCGCCAGATGCCGGGGCGCATCGTCGGCGTCACGCACGATGCCGCCGGGCACAGCGCCCTGCGCATGGCGCTGCAGACGCGCGAGCAGCACATCCGCCGCGAAAAAGCGACGAGCAACATCTGCACTTCGCAGGTGCTGCTCGCGAACGTCGCCGCGCTCTACGCCGTCTGGCACGGCCCCGAAGGCCTGCGGCGCATCGCGCTGCGCACCCACCTCATGGCGCGCCGGCTCGCCGGGGCGCTGGCGCCGGAATACTCTGCGTTCTTCGACACGCTCACCTTCCGGGTCGACGCGCGCGCGGTGCGCCGCCGCGCCGAGGAAAAACGCATCAACCTGCGCTACATCGACGGCGAGCGCGTGGGGGTCACCGTCGACGAGACCACCACGCCTGCCGATGTCGCCGATCTCGCCTGGGTGCTGACGGGCAGGACCTTCGACGGGCCCGACCCGACCGACGGCATCCCGGCGCCGCTGCGGCGCCTGGACCCCATCCTTACCCATCCGGTGTTTCACGAGCACCGCAGCGAAACGGCGATGATGCGCTACCTGAAGCGCCTCGAGAACCGCGACTACGCGCTCGTGCACGGCATGATCCCCCTCGGCTCGTGCACCATGAAGCTGAACGCCGCTGCCGCGATGGCGCCGATCTCCTGGCCCGAGCTCGCAAGCCTGCATCCGTTCGCGCCGCGCAGCCAGGCCGAGGGCGTCCACCGCATCCTCGGCGACGTCGCCCATGCGCTGGAGGCGATCACCGGGCTGCCGCACATGACCCTGCAGCCCAACTCGGGCGCGAACGGCGAGTACGCCGGGCTCATCGCGATCCGCAACTACCACGCCGCGCGCGGCCAAGGTGACCGCGATGTCTGCCTGATCCCGTCCTCGGCGCACGGCACCAACCCCGCATCGGCCCACATGGCGGGGCTGAAGGTCGCGGTGGTGGGCTGCGACGCGCACGGCAACATCGATACCGCCGACCTGAAGGCGACGCTCGCGAAGTCGGGCGGGCGCATCGCGGCGCTCATGCTTACCTATCCCTCCACGCACGGCGTGTACGAGGAGGCGGTCGGCGAGATCTGCGCCTTGGTCCATGGCGCGGGCGGCCAGGTGTACCTGGACGGCGCCAACCTCAACGCGCTCGCGGGTCTCGCCCGTGTCGCCGACTTCGGCGCCGATATCTGCCACATCAACCTGCACAAGACCTTCGCCATCCCGCACGGCGGCGGCGGCCCCGGGATGGGGCCGCTGGCGGTCGCGTCGCATCTTGCTCGCTTCCTGCCGTCGCATCCGGTGGTCCACGACGAAGGGCTGGAGGAGGCGAACGGCACGGTGAGCGCAGCGCCCTGGGGCAGCGCGCTCATCGTCGCCATTTCCTGGATGTATCTGCGCATGATGGGCGCGGCGGGCATCCGGCGCGCGAGCGAGACGGCGATCCTCAGCACCAACTACGTCGCGGCGCGCCTGAAGGCGCACTGGCCGGTGCTCTACTCCGGCGCGAAGGGGCGCAACGCGCACGAGTGCATCTTCGACCTGCGCGCGCTGAAGGAGCGCTACGGCATCACCGCCGAGGACGTCGCCAAGCGCCTCATCGACTACGGCTTCCACGCCCCGACGCTCTCGTTCCCCGTGCACGAGACGCTGATGTTCGAGCCCACAGAGAGCGAACCCAAGGCCGAGCTCGACCGCTTCTGCGACGCCATGATGGCGATCCGCGCCGAGCTGGAGAGAATCGGCTCGGGCGCCTGGCCGCGCGAGGACAACCCGATCCGCAACGCGCCGCATACCGCCGAGGAGCTGGCGGGCGAATGGCGCCATCCCTATACGCGCGAGGAGGCGGCGTTTCCGCTGCCGCACCTGCGCGCGGACAAGTACTGGGCGCCGGTGAAGCGCGTCGACCAGGTGTTCGGCGACCGGCACTTCTTCTGCGGCTGCCCGTCGCCTTAGACACCACGCGCGCTTCTCAGGTACCTCGCCTGACCCGGCTGGTCGGCGCATTGCCGCCGTAGGCCAGGCGGACCAGCGCCGCCGGTCACGGAATTGCTTGCTTCCTGATACTAACTGAGAGGAAGCGGCCATGAGGATCAGCGTTCTTTGCCACCGGGGACCCAAAGGGGAAGAGCTGCCTTGCGCGTTTCACCTTGGGGGGTGCCGCCTGCCGATCCTCGCCGTCCTCAGCCGCTGGACGGATACGCCGCACCGCTATTTCGAGGTCAATGTCGACGACGGGCGGCGCTTCGTGCTGCGCCATGACCCGTCGGCGCGCTGCTGGGAACTCACCGGGGTGTTCGCCGCGTTGCGGCCGCAGCCCAGGCCCAAACCCGCGCCGCTGCCGCCGCGGTCGCGCGCCTCGGGGCTTAGCCTGCGCTGGTGGCGCTTCGGGCGGTGATGCCCGCCCGCGAGCGGGCGGTCACGTAGTACAGGATCGGGATCACCACCAGCGTCAGCACGGTGGCGACCAGGATCCCGAACAGCAGCGAAATCGCGAGACCGTTGAAGATCGGGTCGTCGAGGATGAAGGCGGCACCGAGCATCGCCGCGGCCGCCGTGAGCGCGATCGGCTTGGCCCGCGCCGCCGCCGAGGCAATCACCGCCTCGCCGAGGGCCATGCCCTCGGCGGCCTTGAGCCGCGCGAAATCGACGAGCAGGATCGAGTTCCTCACGATGATGCCGGCGAGCGCGATCATGCCGATCATCGAGGTGGCGGTGAAGTTCGCGCCGAGAGCCGCATGCCCGGGCATCACGCCGATCACGGTGAGCGGGATCGGCGCCATGATGACCAGCGGCACGAGATACGAGCGGAACTGCGCCACCACCAGCAGGTAGATGAGCAGCAGGCCCACCGCGTAGGCGATGCCCATGTCGCGGAAGGTCTCGTAGGTCACCTGCCATTCGCCGTCCCACTTGAGCGCGTAGCTGCGGTAGGGATCGGAGGGCTGGCGGATGAAGTATTCATCCACGCCATCGGGCAGCAAGGAGCGAGCGGCGAACATGCCGTATAGGGGGCTGTCGATGCGGCCGGCCTGGTCGGCGAGCACGTAGACCACCGGCAGCAGATCCTTGTGGTGGATGGGACGCTCGCGCTCCGAGGCGAACGGCGTCACCAGCTCCGAGAGCGGTACCAGCTCGCCCGCCGGCGTGCGCAGCGGCAGCTTCAGCAGCTCGGCGAGCTCCGCCTGGCGCTCCGGCGGCAGCGCGATGCGCACTGGAACCTCGTACTTCGACTGACCGTCGTGCAGCGGCGTGACTTCCGTGCCGGCGAGGGCCATGCGCATCGTCTCGGCCACGTCGCGGCGCGAGACGCCGAGGAGCGCCGCCTTCGCCTGGTCGACCCTGAGCTGCACGCGCGGCGCCGATTCCTGCACCGTGTCGTCGATGTCGACGACCCCGAAGGTCGCGGCGAGCGCCGCGCGCACCTGCTTCGCCACGCGGATACGTCCCTCCTCGTCCGGCCCGTAGACCTCGGCGACGATGGGCGCGAGCACCGGCGGACCGGGCGGCACCTCGACCACCTTGAGCGCCGCCCCCCACGTGCGTGCGATCTTCTCCAGCGGCGCTCGCACCGCCTGCGCGATCTCGTGGCTGCTGCGGCGGCGCTCGTCCTTGCCCACCAGGTTGACCTGCAGGTCGCCCAGCTCCGGGCTGGCGCGCAGGTAGTACTGGCGCACCAGGCCGTTGAAGCCGATCGGCGCCGCAGCCCCGGCGTAAGCCTGGTAATGCGCCACCTCGGGCACGCCGGCGAGATGCGCGCCCAGCTCGTGCAGCACCGCGGCGGTGGTCTCGAGCGGCGTCCCGGCCGGCATGTCCACCACCACCTGGAGCTCGGACTTGTTGTCGAAGGGCAGCATCTTCAGCACCACCAGCTGCAGGGCCGGCAGGGCGAGCGAGATCGCGATGAGCGCCGCGACGCCGTAGCCCAGGCGCCTTCGGCTGCGCGCCGAGGCGATGAGCGGTCCTAATATGCTTTCAAAGAATCTCTCGAGCTTTTTCGGTTTCTCCTGGTGAACCTTTGAAACAAGAAGCTTCAATGCGAGCCAGGGGGTCACGGTGAAGGCCACGGCGAGCGAAATAAGCATGCCGAGGCTCGCGTTGATGGGGATCGGGCTCATGTAAGGCCCCATCAGGCCGCTCACGAACGCCATCGGCAGCAGCGCCCCGATGACGGTGAGCGTGGCCAGGATGGTCGGGCCGCCGACCTCGTCCACCGCGGCCGGGATCACCTGCGCGATCGGCGCGCCGGGTGAGAGGCTCATGCGCCGGTGGATGTTCTCGACCACGACGATGGCGTCGTCGACGAGGATGCCGATCGAGAAGATGAGCGCGAAGAGCGAGACGCGGTTCAGCGTGAAGCCCCAGGCCCAGGAGGCGAAGAGGGTCGCCGCCAGGGTCAGCAGCACCGCCGCGCCGACAATGAGCGCCTCGCGGGCGCCGAGCGCGAAGAGCACCAGCGCCACGACCGAGAGCGTCGCGAAGACGAGCTTCAGGATCAGCGTCTGGGCCTTGTCGTTCGCGGTCGCGCCGTAGTCCCGCGCCAGCGTCACCTGCACGTCATCGGGAATCACCGTGCCACGCAGCTCCGCGACGCGGCTGCGCAGCGCGCGCGCCACCTGCACGGCGTTCTCGCCGGGCTTCTTGGTCACCTGCAGCGTCACCGCCGGGTGCTCGCCCGCGCGCGTGCCGGTCCAGGCGTAGCGCCCGGGCTGGGGCGGCCCGTCGCGCACCTGAGCGATGTCGCTCACGTGCACCGGCCGGCCCTCGAAGGTGCCGACCACCAGGCCGCCGACGTCCGCCGCCGACTCCAGGTAATTGCCGGTCTCGACCACGATCTCGCGGTTCCCGCGCACCAGCGCGCCGGCGGGCAGCGACACGTTGGCGAGCTGCAGCGCGTCGCGCACCTCGAGCGGCGAGACGCCGTGCGCGCTCAGGCGCTCGGCGTCGAGCAGCACGTGCACCGCGCGCCCCGGGCCGC
>JAQSVY010000066.1 GCA_029266935.1 Burkholderiales bacterium | reverse complement strand
GCGATGCGCCTGGCAGCGGTGCAGGTAGATCGTTACGGCGGCGATCGTCACGTGCGTGAGGCCGAGACCGCAGAGCAGGTAGCCCCACCAGGGAAGATCCAGCAAGCCGGAAAAAATCATGTAATTTGAATGCCCTAATAGATGTTATGGGAAGGCGTGGCCATTCTACGCGAAGGCCGCCTGGCAGTCTTGGCCGATGTAAGCGCTGCTACGCAAAGGACTTTTCGTCAGACAGACCGGCTGTGCAATCGTTCACGCGCGCCGGAAGGCGGCGGCGAAGAATCCGTCGGTGCCGTGGCGGTGCGGCCACAGGCGCAGCCGCTCTCCCGTGTCGAGGGGGATACGCTGCGCCGCGAGTAGTTCGGCGCAGGAAAGCGGCTCGAATTCGGCATACCCGGCGCGGAATGCGTCGGCCACGGCCTCGTTTTCCTCCTGCAGGATGCTGCAGGTCGCATACACCAGGCGTCCGCCCGGCCTGACCAGCTGCGAAGCGGCACGCAGGATGCGCTGCTGCTTCTCCGCCAGCTCCGCGATCGCCTGCGGGCCGTGCCGCCACTTCAGGTCGGGGTTGCGTCGCAGCGTGCCGAATCCGCTGCAAGGCGCATCGACCAGCACGCGGTCGAGCTTGCCGGCAAGGCGCTTCGCGCGCGGATCGCTCTCGCCCGCGAGCGCGATCGAGTACACATTGGTGATCCCGGCGCGCGCGGCACGCGGTCCGAGTGCGGCCAGGCGCTTCGCGGAGATATCGAGCGCGTAAACGCGGCCCGTGCCGCGCATGAGCATGGCGATGGCGAGCGTCTTGCCGCCCGCGCCTGCGCAGTAGTCCGCCACCATTTCGCCGCGCCGCGGCGAGAGCAGCCAGGCGAGCAGCTGGCTGCCCTCGTCTTGGACTTCGACCAGCCCGTCGCGAAACAGCCCGTGTCGGTTGATCGCCGGCTTGCCAGCAAGACGCACCCCGGAGGGCGAATAAGGCGTGGGCGACGCTTCGAGGCCCGGCTGCCGCAGCACCTCCTCGCGCGCGATGCGGGCGAGATTGACGCGCAGGTCGAGCGGCGCCGGGTTGAGCAGGCCGCGCGCGATGTCAGCCGCTTCCGCGGCGCCCTGCTGGGCAATCAGGCGCTCCCAGAGCCAGTCGGGCAGGTCGGCACGGACCGCATCGGACAGGCTTTCCGTGCGCAGGGCGCGGATGCGGGCGATCAGGGCTGCGTCGGCCAGCCCCTGCATCGCCCGCCCCGACAGACCCATCACGCGCAGGAGCGCCGCGATCAGCAGCAGCCTCGGCTGCGTGGACTGCGCCGCGGCCTCGAGCGAGCGCTTCCGCCGCAGCACGGCGAACACCGACTCGGCCACGAACGCCCGGTCGCGCTGGCCGAGCTCCGGTCGCGCACGGAAGTAGCGCGACAGCACCTCGTCCGCGGGCCCGGAGAAGTTCAGCACCACGGTCAGGGCCGCCTCGGCGTGCGCGAAGACCGCGGCACCGATCACGGCGCCGAGATCCGCGTCGCCACCTGCTCGTAGCGGGTGCCGTCGCCCTCGGTCACCAGGACGCGCACCGGAAGGCGGCCGGCCTGTGTCGCGAGCCAGATTTCGGCCCGCTCGTCCTCCTTCTCGCGCAGGAGCTTCACCGCGTCGAACTCACCCGCGGGCGTCTTCAGCCGCTCGCGGCCGGCGAACTGATACTCGTGTCGGGACAGCCCGCCTTTGCCGTCGGCGATGTTGAACACGATGGACTGCTCGCCCTCGGGCACGAAGGAAAGGGCGAGCAGGAACGAGAGGCGGTCCTGCGCATGCGCGGGGAGCGGGCGCGAATGCCGCTCGCCCTTGTACTGCATCGTCACCGTCCCCGCCTGCCAGTCGAACCAGGCGCGCGCGGTGTCGCGGCCGGTGCGCTCGTCGGAGAACTCGAGCGGGCGCAGGCCCTCGGCCGTGACGTTGCCGCGGCTCACGCGTTTCGCCTTGCCGAGGAGGCGGTAGAACCCCTTGCCTCTCCAGGTCTCGGTGAGCTGGTAGCTGCCGTTGCCGTGCTCGAGGCGCTCGTGCACCTCGGCGATGGGCGAGCCGTTGCGCCTCAGCTCGTACTCGATGTCGACGTGGCCAGGAGGGGCGGCATGCGCCACGACCACGGCGCTAAGCGGCAGATACAACCAGTTGCGCATCGCCTCCTTTCACTCGCACCCGCTCGCCCTCGAGGAGCAGGCGGTCCTCCAGGGACCAGCGCACCGCGCGCGGATAGATGACATGCTCCTGTTTCACCACGCGCGCCGCGAGGCTCGCGCGGCTGTCGTCCGCGCGCACCGGCACGGCGGCCTGGATCACGATCGGGCCGCTGTCGAGCTCAGCCGTGACGAAATGCACCGTGCAGCCATGCACCTTGACGCCGGCGGCAAGGGCCCGCTCATGCGTGCCCAGTCCGGGGAACGCGGGCAGCAGCGACGGATGGATGTTCAGCAGCCGCCCCTGGTAGCGCCGCACGAATTGCGGCGCGAGCACGCGCATGAATCCTGCCAGCGCCACCAGGCGTGGGCGAAACTCGTCGATCCGGTCGGCGAGCGCGCGCTCGAAGTCGGCGCGGCTGACAAAGCACCGATGCTCGATCACCGCGGTGGCGATGCCGCGCGCGGCGGCGATCTCCAGGCCGGGTGCGTCAGCGCGGTTGCTGATCACCGCGGCCACGGGCAAGCCGGCGTCGATCAGCGCCTGCATGTTGCTGCCGCGGCCGGAGATGAGAATGACCAGCAAGTCAGAACACCCGTGACGCGGTGTAGCCGTCTTCCTCGAGAAGCGCGAGAACCCCTTTGTCCCCATACAAATGCAGCGCCCCGAGAGCGACGAAGGCGCCGCCGCGGCGCAGCTGGCGCTGCATGCGGAACGCCATCACCACGCTGCGGTCGTAAAGCACGCGCTTGGTCATCACCGCCTGATGGGCAGCGATCCGCGGATGGCGCTGCACGAACTCCTCGCGCAGCCGCCAGATCGCGGCGAGGTCGGCGTCGAGGTACGCGTCCAGCGTGCGCGCGGAGAGCTGCAGCAGCTCGTCGCGATGCGCGAGGCTATGCTTGAGCAGCGCGACCTGCGAAGCCATCGGGAACTCGTCGAAGGTGAAGATCTGCTCCTCGACCCCTTCGATCTGGTCTAGCGGCATGCGCCGCGCGCGCGCCCGCTCGAGGAGCTGCGCATCGAGCGGCGAGCCGTCCGCGCCGCCCGGGTTGCGCAGGTTGAGCAGCACGCCCCAGGGCTTCAGCTTGTTGACGAACTCGCGCGACAGGCCGATCGGGCGCAGGTGCTCGAAGGCGCGCTCGAAGTCCTCGGCGCCGATCTTCTGCTCGAGCGTCTGGCTGTCGAGGAACATCGCCGCCTCGAGGAAGCGCTCCTTCGAGTAGGCATCGGCGAGGAACTCGAGCATCAGGGTCTTCGCACCCGCGAACGCTTTAAGCACCGGCGGGGGCAGCTCGAGGCGGGCATCGGCGACGTGGATCGTGCCGTAGACATGGCTCGCGGCCACGCCTTCCCTCATCACGCGCCACAGCACGCCACGCTCGAAGCGCGTGCCTGCCGCCACGCGTGGCGCCAGCGCGCAGGCGACCGCCCCGGCGAGAAAGGCGCGGCGGTTCACGCGCCGGGACCGATCATGTCCTGCGGCCGCACCCAGCGATCGAAGTCCTCCACGCTCACATAACCGAGCGCGAGCGCCGCCTCGCGCAGCGTGCTGCCCTCGCGGTGCGCCTTTTTGGCGATCTCCGCGGCACGGTCGTAGCCGATATGGGGAGAAAGCGCGGTCACCAGCATCAGCGAGCGCTCGAGCAGCTCGCGGATGCGCGCCTCGTCGGGCTCGATGCCGCGCGCGCAGTGCTCCTCGAAAGAGCGGCAACCGTCTGCGAGCAGCCGCGCGCTTTGCAGGAAGGCATGGATGATCATCGGCTTGTAGACGTTGAGCTCGAGGTGGCCCGAGGCGCCGCCGAGATTCACGGCGACGTCGTTCCCGAGGACCTGCGCACACAGCATGGTCAACGCCTCCGCCTGGGTGGGGTTGACCTTGCCGGGCATGATCGAACTGCCGGGCTCGTTCTCGGGGATGCGCAGCTCGCCGAGGCCGGAGCGCGGCCCGGAGGCGAGCAACCGCACGTCGTTGGCGATCTTGGACAGGGCAGTGGCGAGCGTCTTCAGCGCGCCGTGGGCGAAAACGAGCGCCTCGTGGCCCGCGAGCGCGGCGAACCGGTTCGGCGCCGGGGCGAAAGGGATGCCGGTCTCGTCGGAAAGCACCGAGCAGACCTTTTCCGCGAAGCGCGGGTGCGTGTTGAGGCCGGTGCCCACGGCCGTGCCGCCGATGGCGAGCCGGCGCAGTCCGGGCATCGTCGCTTGCACCGCCTCGCGCGCCTGCTCGAGCTGCGCCACGTAGCCCGAGAATTCCTGCCCGAGCGAGAGCGGCGTGGCGTCCTGCAGGTGCGTGCGACCGATCTTCAAGACCTTCTCGAAAGCCTCGCTCTTGGCGGCCAGGGTGGCGCGCAACTGCTCGAGCGCCGGAAGGAGGTCCTCCTGCAGCGCGCGGGCCGCCGCGATGTGCATCGCAGTCGGGAAGACGTCGTTCGAGGACTGGCCGAGGTTGACCTCGTCGTTCGGGTGTACGCGGCGCTTCTGCCCGCGCTCGCCGCCGAGGAGTTCCGAGGCCCGGTTCGCCAGCACCTCGTTCACGTTCATGTTGCTTTGCGTGCCCGAGCCCGTCTGCCACACCACCAGGGGGAACTCGGCATCGTGGCGGCCCGCCAGAACCTCGTCGGCCGCGCCTTCGATGGCGCCGGCCTTCTGCTTGTCGAGGAGGCTCAGCTCCAGGTTGGCGCGCGCAGACGCCTTTTTCACCAGCGCCAGGGCATAGACGACGGGTAGCGGCATGCGCTCCCCGGAGATGCGGAAGAAGCGTCGGCTGCGCTCGGTCTGAGCGCCCCAGAGACGGTCGGCCGGCACTTCGATGGTGCCGAAGCTGTCCTTTTCAGGTCGCGTGCCGCTCATCGCGGCACCCATGTTACTTCTTCAGCAGGCTGCGCAGCATCCACGCGTTCTTCTCGTGCACCTGCATGCGTTGCGTGAGCAGGTCGAGCGTAGGCTGGTCGTCCGCGCGCTCGGCGAGGGGCAGCACCTCCCGTGCGGTGCGCACCACGGCCTCCTGCCCGTCGATCAGCAGCTTCACCATCTGCAGGGCCCTGGGAACGCCGGGGGATTCCTTGACGCGCGCCAGCTCGAGGTATTCGCGGTAGGTGCCCGGCGCATAGTGGTCGAGAGAGCGGATGCGCTCCGCCACGAGGTCGATGGCATTCCACGCCTCGGTGTACTGCTCCATGAACATCTGGTGCAGGGTCTGGAACATCGGCCCTTCCACGTTCCAGTGGAAGTTATGGGTCTTCAGATAAAGCACGTAGGTGTCTGCCAGGAGCCTCGACAGGCCCTTGGCGATGGCTTCCCGGTCCTTCGCGTGCATGCCGGTATTGATGACCATGCTGATGCTCCCTTGACGATTGATTGGCTCAGTCTATGGCGCGTCCCGGCGGCCGCCCAATCTTTTTTCTCAATGCGGCCGATAGCTCATTTGGCGTCCTTGACGTCCTCGTGCACCTTGGCCATGTCGATGGTCTTCGCCTGGGTGATCACCTGCTCGAGGGCCGAACCGGGAAGCGCCCCGGCCTGCTGGAAGAGAATGACTTTCTCCCGGAACACCATGAGCGTCGGGATGGAGCGGATGCCGAACGCGCCGGCCAACTCCTGCTCCTCGTCGGTATTCACCTTGGCGAAGACCACGTCGGGGTGCGCGTCGGAGGCCTTCTCGTAAACGGGCGCGAAGCCCTTGCAGGGGCCGCACCAGGGCGCCCAGAAGTCGATGATCACCATCGGGTTGTCGTTGACCGTCTGCTCGAAGTTGTCCTTCGTCAACTCGATGGTCGCCATCGCGCAGGCCTTTCAAAAAAAGGGGCCAGTGTACTCTAGGGAATCATGATGACCGGGCGGTTCGCGCCTTCGCCCACCGGGTCGCTGCATTTCGGCTCCCTGGTCGCCGCGCTAGCGAGCTGGCTCGACGCGCGCGCCGCTGGTGGACACTGGCTGGTGCGCATGGAAGACCTCGACGAGCCGCGCGTGCAGCCCGGCGCGGCGTGCGAAATCCTGCGCGCCCTGCGCCAGCTCGGCCTGTACTGGGACGACGAGGTCACGCATCAGAGCAGCTGCACGGCGCGCTACGAAGAGGCGCTGCAACGGCTCGGTGCGCATACCTACTGGTGCGGCTGCACGCGCAAGGAGATCGCCGACTCCTCCCTTGGACTCGCGGCCGACGGCGCTGCGATCTATCCCGGCACTTGCCGGCGGGGGCTGCCGCCAGGCAAGCCGGCGCGCGCGCTGCGTCTCAAGGTCGACGATTCGAAGATCGTATTCGTGGACCGCGTGCAGGGCAGGCGCGAGCAGGTCCTCAGTCGCGACGTGGGCGACTTCGTCCTCTACCGGGCGGACGGCCAGTTCGCCTACCAGCTCGCGGTCGTCGTCGACGATGCGGCGCAAGGCATCACCGACGTGGTGCGCGGCGCGGACCTGATCGACTCCACGGCGCGGCAGATCTTCCTGCAACGCCTGCTCGGGCTTCCCACGCCGCGCTACCTGCACGTCCCGGTGGCCGTCAACGCCGCCGGGGAGAAGCTCTCCAAGCAAACCGGCGCAGAGCCGCTCGACCTGTCGCGTGCGGAGTGCGAAGTACGCAGGGCGCTGGCGTTTCTCGGTCATCCCGGCGACCTTGCACAGGCGCGTCGAAGCTGGGATCCTGGGCTCATACCCGCGCAGCTCGCTGCGGAACCGCCACGCTGAAGAGCGACCCGAGCACCAGTCCGAGCGCGCCGTACTCGGCCCAGCTCGGTCGCTCGCCGAGGAACAGCATGCCGCTGATGACGCCCACCACCGGGATGACGAGCATGCTGAGCGAGAACACCGTGACCGAGACCGAAGTCGCGAGCTTGATCCA
>JAQSVY010000065.1 GCA_029266935.1 Burkholderiales bacterium | reverse complement strand
GAATCCCGGTAGCGCCTGCGCCGCCGGCTTGTCCGCCAGCGTGATCGTGTCGCCGACCTTCGCCGCGCGCAGCTCCTTGATGCCCGCCGTCACGTAGCCCACCTCGCCCGCCGAGAGCGTTTCGCGCGAGGTTGCCTTGGGCGTGAAAACGCCGAGCTGGTCGCACAGGTACGTCGACCCGGTGCTCATGAGCTGGATCCGCTCCTTGGGCCGCAGAGCCCCGTCCATGACCCGCACCAGCATCACCACGCCGACATAGTTGTCGAACCAGGAGTCGATGATCAGGGCTCTGAGCTTCTGCGAGGCATCCCCTTTGGGAGCCGGAATGCGCGCAATCACCGCCTCGAGGATGGCATCGACGTTCTCGCCGGTCTTGGCACTGACGCGCAGGGCGTCTCCCGCCTCGATGCCGATCACGTCCTCGATCTCCTGGATCGCCTTCTCCGGGTCGGCCGAAGGCAGGTCGATCTTGTTGAGCACCGGGATCACCTCGACCCCCTGCTCGATCGCGGTGTAGCAGTTCGCCACGGTCTGCGCCTCGACGCCCTGCGAGGCATCCACCACCAGCAGCGCCCCCTCGCAGGCGGCGAGCGAGCGGCTCACCTCGTAGGAGAAGTCGACGTGGCCGGGGGTGTCGATCAGGTTCAGCAGATAGGTGGTCCCATCCTTTGCCTGGTAGGACAGCGCCGCCGTCTGGGCCTTGATGGTGATGCCGCGCTCGCGCTCGAGGTCCATGGAGTCGAGGACCTGCTCGGCCATCTCGCGCGCGGCGAGACCGCCGCAGATCTGGATGAAGCGATCCGCCAGGGTCGACTTGCCGTGGTCGATGTGCGCGATGATGGAGAAGTTGCGGATGCGGCTCTGGGTCATAAGCAAAAGAGGGTGCCTGGGCACCCTCCTTCTAGGGCCGCAATTCTAGCTCAGCTTGCCGAGCACGCCCGGGGCGAGGCGGTAGTGGCACAGCTCGTTGCCCTCGCGATCGGTGAGGACCGGCACCCGCTCGCCGAAGCGCGCTTCCAGCGCTGGATCGGCGTCGACGTCGATCTCCTCGAACGCGACGCCGGCCGAGCGCAGCGCCTGCGCCATCTCCTCGCAGAGATGGCACCAGCGCCGGCCGTATAGCCTAACCCTTGTCAGTGAGTCCCGAGATGGTGACGAACGCGGTGCTCTCGCCGCGGCGCACCTGCAGGGTGATGACGGCGTTCTTGTCCAGGCCGGAAAGCAGGCGGTTGAACTGCTCCACCGAGCGCAGCTCCGTATGCTGGCCCTTGTGCACCAGGGTGAGCAGGACGTCGCCCTTGCGCACGTCGGCCTTGGACTCGGGCCGCACGTCGGTCACGACGATACCGCTGGCGAGGCCCAGGCCCTTCTTCTGCTCGGCCGAGAGCTCGGCGACGACGATGCCCAGCCGGTTGGGCGGCGCCTCCGCCTGCTTCGGTGCGCGCGGCTTGTCGGTCGCGGCGATGCGGTCTTCCTGGAGCTCGGCCACTGTGACCGCGAGCTTGCGCGTCGCGCCCTTGCGCCAGACCTCCATCGAAGCCTGCGCGCCGGGCCGCGTCGCGCCCACCAGGCGCGGCAGGTCGCTCGAGTTCTCGACCGCCTTGCCGTCGAAGCTGACGATGATGTCGGTGGCCTCGACGCCGGCCTTGTCCGCCGGGCTGCCCTTCTCGACGGAGTTCACCAGCGCGCCGCGCGGCCGGTCCAGGCCGAACGAGGTGGCGAGATCGCGCGTCACTTCCTGGATCACCACACCGATCCTGCCGCGCGCCACGCGGCCCTTCTCGCGCAGCTGCTTCTGGATGTCGAGCGCGACGTCGATCGGAATGGCGAAGGAAAGGCCCATGAAGCCGCCGGTGCGGCTGTAGATCTGCGAGTTGATGCCGACCACCTCGCCGCGCATGTTGAACAGCGGCCCGCCGGAGTTGCCCGGGTTGATCGCCACGTCAGTCTGCAGGAACGGCACGAAGTTCTCCTGCGGCAGCGAGCGCCCCTTGGCGCTGACGATGCCGGCGGTGACGGTGTTCTCGAAGCCGAACGGCGCGCCGATCGCCACCACCCATTCGCCCACCTTGAGCTTGCTCGGGTCGCCGAAGCGCACCGGATGCAGGCCGTTGGTGTCGATCTTGATCACCGCGATATCGGTGCGGCGGTCGGCGCCGATCACCTTGGCCTTGAACTCGCGCTTGTCGGTGAAGCGCACGTTGATCTCGTCGGCTCCCTCGACCACGTGGGCGTTGGTGAGGATGTAGCCGTCGGCGCTGATGATGAAGCCAGAGCCGAGCGAGCGGCTTTCCGGGCGCGCACCGGGCCCCGGCGGCTGCTGGCGCGGGATGAAGCGGCGGAAGAACTCCAGCACCTCCTCGTCTTCGATGCCGGGCACCTGTGGCGCGCCGCTGGGCCGGCGCGGCGCCTGCGTGGTGCTGATGTTGACGACGCTCGCGCCCTGCTCGTCGACCAGGCGGGTAAAGTCGGGAAGATCGCGCGCCTGCGCGATCGCGCTGGCGCAGAACGCCGCCAGCCAGAGTGCGGCCAGAGGCCTCGTGATGCTCATGCTGTTCTCCTAGTTCTCGCGCTGCGCGCGTTGTTGATTACTGCGGGCGGTGGTATTCGACGGCATTGCCGATGCGCTGCACGCTCGCTGCGGGCGTCTCGCCCACTACCGTCACGCGATGGTTCGCCACCTCGCGCGTGTAGATATGGATCGCCCCGAGGCTGGCGGTGCCGGCCCGCACGGGGTCGGCGCCTCCTTCCATCGGCTCGATGAAGACGGAGACGGCAGCGAGGCCGTCTGAATAGACCACCTGGCCGACCGGGCGCGATTGCCCCATGCGGCGCTTGAGCTCGATCACCTTGCGAAAGCCGGGCAGCTCGGCCGAAATGCCCCAGCCAGCGAGCCGCGCCGGCTCCGCCTCGGTATCCTCGACTCGCCACTCGCGCGCCTTGTGGCGCGCCCTCACCTGCTCACGCGTCACTCCGCCGATCGCGAGCTGCGTGAACGTGAACTGCTCGACGTCGTCGCCCTTCTCATCGAAGGTGACCGCCTTGAGGAGCATGCCGCTCTTCACATCGGCGTAGAGCCGGTAGCCGTAGCGCAGGTTGTCCCGGGGCCTGAGTACCACCGTCTGGCAGTCGAGGCCGGCGATGCGCTGAACCTCGCCGAGCTCGATGTCGTAGTGGCGTGCGAGCACGCCTACGCGCTCGGGCAGCAACGCAGGGAAATTGCGGTCGACGGTGCGCCGGTCGATCTTCACCACCCGGCTTTCGGGCAGGTAGCACTTCACCGTGTCGCGGGTGCGCACGATCTCGCGCGCCACGCCATCGAGCACCTCGAGGCGCTCGACGTCGCCCCTCGCGTCGCGCGTAATGCGCGAGGTCTCGGTGCGGCCGCCGTGCTGGTAGACGAACGTACCGCTGTACGAGAGCTTCTGCGTCGCGTCGTGGATCTTGCGCAGCCACTCGAGCGCTTCCGGTGATTGCGCATGGGCAACGCCGGCCGCAAGAGCGAGGAGCGCGGCGGCGGCCCGGGACGCGATCACCGGCGCGTCCCCTGCGCCTCGTCCGAGACACTACGGATGTAGGGCGCCATCCCCTGGATGGAGAAGCGCGGGGAGACCCCCTGGTGTGCCAGCAGATAATCGCCGGTAGCAGTGGGCAGGGGGACGGTCACCGGCCTGGGCGTGGTTGGCGCCTGCGGCACCGCCTGGGCAACCTGGGGCTGCGCGGCTTCCTGCTGCGGTGCGAATGCGAGCCAGCCCACCAGGCTGACGGCGGCGAGGCTGGCGGCGATGGGCAGCGCGACCCGGCGCCGCGGCCGCGCCGGCGCGGCGAGGCGGGCCGGCAGGCGCTGATTCTCGCGAATCGCGTCGCTGATCAGGTGGTAGACGCGCCAGGTGCCGAGCGCCTCGCGCTGCGCGCCGAGCGCCTGGATCAGTTCTGCGGCGGCCTGGTCGTCCAGCTCGCCGTCCATCAATGCCGAAATGCGCTCGTTCATGACCCTACCACCTGCCTTTGCGAGTTACCCACCTGCATTTGCGAATCACCATCTTTTGTCCTTGCTGGTGCCCAGCAGCGGCCGCAGCTGCTCCGCGATCGCCTCGCGGGCGCGGAAGATGCGCGAGCGCACGGTGCCGATCGGGCAGTCCATCGCCTGCGCGATGTCCTCGTAACTCATCCCTTCGAGCTCGCGCATCTGTATCGCCTTGCGCAATTCCTCAGGCAGCTTTTCGATCGTCGAGTTCACCGTCTGCGCGATTTCATTCGACAGCAGCAGGCTTTCGGGCGTGTTGATGTCGCGCAGCTGCTCGCCTTCCTCGAAACCTTCCGCCTCTTCGGCCTCCACCTCGGTCGAGGTCGGCGCCCGCCGACCCAGGGCCATGAGGTAGTTCTTGGCCGTGTTGATGCCGATCCTGTACAGCCACGTGTAGAACGCGCTGTCGCCACGGAATGCGGGGAGGGCCCGGTAGGCCTTGATGAACGCTTCCTGCGTCACATCCTCGACCTCTGCCGGGTCGCGGATGAAGCGCGAAAGCAGCCTTGCCAGCTTGCGCTGGTACTTCACGACCAGCAGGTTGAACGCCTGCTTGTCGCCTTGCTGCGCCCGCGTCACCAGCTGCCGGTCGATCTCGCGCTCAGGCATCGAGCCGCCTCAGATCGTCCGCGCCGGCGCGCCGGAAGGGCTCCCCACCCCCGGACGTACAGTCCGAACTGCAACGCCTATGTGCCACAGACACACGCACTTGGAAATAGTTCTGGCTCGGTACGGGCTTGCGCCTATGCCGGCAGTTGCTTCGCCGCCACGGCGGGCAGCTTTCGCCACAGCACCCAGAGGCGCAGGCGGCGGAACTCCGCCGGGCTCAGCATGTCGGCTGCGACCAGAACCGTTCTCCGCACGGGCAGGACGACCGCCAGGCGGCTGACGTAGCAGCGCCGCGGGACCGCCGCAGCGAAGCGCTCCCCGTTGGCGAGCTCGACGACGAGTTCGTCCCCGCCGATCTCCAGCGCCCGCACCGAGCGCTTCGCCCTGAGAAGCGCCCGGCTCCACGCCGCTGCCATGCCAAGTGCTGGCAGCATGGCGCCAAGCGCGGCGCCCGCAGGCCCGCCGATCACCAGAAAGGCGCAGATCCCTGCCGACGCGTGCAGGACAACGATGACGGCAGCGAACGCCGGCGAGGGTGAAAGAACGAGCCTTAGGCTCAAATGCGCGACAGCACGAGGGTGCCGTTGGTGCCGCCGAAGCCGAATGAGTTGGACAGCGCGGCGCCGATGGGCATCTTGCGCGCCTCGTTCGGCACGTAGTCGAGGTCGCACTCCGGGTCCGGATTGCGCAGGTTGATGGTCGGCGGCGAAACCTGGTCGCGGATGGCGAGCGCCGTGAAGACGGCCTCGACGCCTCCCGCCGCGCCGAGCAGGTGCCCGGTCATGGACTTCGTCGAGTTGACGGCGACCTTGGGCGCCCGGGCGCCGAGCATTCGCTTGATCGCCACGGTCTCGGCCACGTCGCCTAGCGGGGTAGAGGTGCCGTGCGCGTTGATGTAGTCGATGGCGTCGGCGGCGAGGCCGGCGTCCCTCAGCGCGTTGCGCATGGCGCGATAGCCGCCGTCGCCGTCGTCGGGCGGCGCGGTCATGTGGAAGGCGTCGGCGGAGACGCCGTAGCCGACGACCTCGCAGTAGATCTTCGCGCCGCGCGCCCTGGCGTGCTCGTACTCCTCGAGCAGCAGCGCGCCCGCGCCTTCGCCGAGCACGAAGCCGTCGCGTTCCTTGTCCCAGGGGCGGCTCGCCGTCGCCGGATCGTCGTTGCGCGTGGAGAGCGCGCGCGCCGCCGCGAAGCCGCCGATGGCGAGCTCGGTGACGACCGCTTCCGCGCCGCCGGCGATCATCACGTCTGCGTCGCCGTAGCGGATCGACTTCGCGGCCTCGCCGATACAGTGCGTCGACGTGGTGCAGGCCGTTACCATCGCCAGGTTCGGGCCTTTGGCGCCGATCTCGATGGAGAGCAGGCCGGCGATCATGTTGATGATGCTGCCGGGGATGAAGAAGGGCGAGATGCGCCGTGGGCCGTTCTTCTCGAGCTCCGCGTGCATGGACTCGATGAGGGGCAGGCCGCCGATGCCGGAGCCGAAGTTGATGCCGACGCGCTCGGCGTTGTCCGGGGTGACCTGCAGGCCGCCGTCGCGCCAGGCCTGCAGCCCGGCCGCCATGCCGTAGTGGATGAATAGATCCATGCGCCGCGCTTCCTTCGGCGACATGTACGGCGCGACGTCGAAGCCCTTCACCTCGCCGGCGATCTGGCTCGCCAAGCGTGAAGGGTCGAAGCGCGTGATGCGGGTGATGCCGGGCTTGCCGGCGAGCGCGTTATCCCAGGCTTCCTGGACCGCGTTGCCGAGCGGGGAGACGATGCCCAGCCCGGTGACGACGACTCGGCGGCGGGTCACTGGGCTGGCTCAGCGCGCGCAGTCTGCACTCGGTTTGCACACTACGACTTGGAGTGCGACTTGACGTAGTCGATGGCCTGCTGGACGGTGGTGATCTTCTCGGCCTCCTCGTCCGGGATCTCGGTCTCGAACTCCTCCTCCAGCGCCATCACCAGCTCGACCGTGTCGAGCGAATCCGCGCCCAGGTCGTCGACGAAGGAAGAGTCGGTCTTGATCTCGGCCTCGTTCACGCCGAGCTGCTCGGCGATGATTTTCTTGACGCGTTGTTCGACGTTCTCCATCCGCTGCTCCTTCCCTGTCTTTGGGGATATTCGTGTGGCCGAAAAGGGGCCGTATTTTACGACATATACATGCCGCCGTTGACGTGCAGCACCGCGCCGGTGACGTAGCCCCCGCCCGGCGAGGCCAGGTAAGCGACCGCCGCGGCGACGTCCTGCGGCTCCCCCAGGCGGCCCAGGGGAATCTGCGCGAGCAGCGCGGCGCGGCTCGCCTCGGGCAGCGCGCGCGTCATGTCGGTGTCGATGAACCCGGGCGCGACGCAGTTGACCGTGATGTTGCGGCTGCCGAGCTCGCGCGCGAG
>JAQSVY010000064.1 GCA_029266935.1 Burkholderiales bacterium | reverse complement strand
TGCTCCTGCACATGGCGCGGCACTGGAGCTTCGACCGCTACCGCGGCTTCCGCTGGTTCTCCTGGGTGAGCGGCATGGCGGTGCTCTGGCTCGTGTACGTCTCCGGCATCAACGGCTACATGCTGCCGTGGGACCGCCTCGCGCAGTTCACCGTCGTCGCCACCGCCGAGTGGCTGGACTGGCTGCCGTTGTTCAACGGCACGCTGGTGCGCAACTTCATCTTTACCGAGAACGTCAACGACCGGCTCTTCTCGCTGCTCTCGTTCGTCCACATCGGCGTACCGCTCGCAGTGCTCGCGGTGCTCTGGGTGCACACCCAGCGCGTGCCGCAGGCGCGCACCGCGCCGCCGCTGCCGATCGCGGCGACGCTCACCGTGGCGCTGGTCGTGCTCTCGCTCGCCAAGCCCGCGCTCTCGCAGGCGCGCGCCGATCTCGCCGGCGGCATGGCGGAGATCGACTTCGACTGGTTCTACCTGCCGGTGTACGCGCTGCTGTATCGCTGGACTCCCGCCGAAGTCTGGCTGCTGGTCGCCGGGGCCACCGCGCTGCTCGTGGTCCTGCCCTGGCTGCCGCCGAAGAAGAAGGAAGCCGGGCACTTCATGCTGGCGCGGCCCGACAACCGCATCGTCGCGATGCGCCCGGGCGAGACGCTGCTCGACGCGGGGCTGCGCGAGGGGCTCGCCCTGCCCTACGAATGCAGGAACGGCGGCTGCGGCAAGTGCAAGGCGACGCTCGCCTACGGCGCGGTGGACTACGGCGCCTACCAGCGCGACGCGCTTCCCGATGCCGAGCGCGCCGCGGGCAAGGTGCTTACCTGCACCGCCACCGCCCTCGGCGACGTGGAGATCGAATACCAGCCGACGCGCACGCCCGGCGGCATCCCGGCGCGGATCTGGAGCGCGACGGTCGAGTCGATGGACCGGCTCGCGCCCGACGTGATGCGCGTGGTGCTCAGGCTCGAGGGCAAGGAGCCGATCGCCTTTTACGCCGGCCAGTACATCAACATCCTCCTCGAGGACGGCGCGAAGCGGAGCTTCTCCTTCGCCACCGCGCCGCAGGTGAGCGACCGCGTCGAGCTGCACATCCGGCGCATCGAGGGCGGGCGCTTCACCGGCCAGGTGTTCGGCGCCATGCGCTCCGGCGACCGGGTGCGCTTCGAGGGGCCGCTTGGCTCCTTCTTCCTGCGCGAGGACTCGGAGAAGCCGATCATCTTCGTCGCCGGTTCGACCGGCTTCGCGCCGGTGAAGAGCATGCTCGAGTACGCCTTCAGCCGCGGCATGAAGCGGCGCATGTTGCTCTACTGGGGTGCGAAGAGGCTGAAGGACCTCTACCTGGCCGAGCTTCCCGAGCAATGGCAGCATGCTCACGACAACTTCAAGTTCGTGCCCGTGCTCTCCGAGCCGGCGCCGGAGGACCGCTGGCAGGGACGCACCGGGCTCGTGCACGAGGCCATCCTCGCCGACTTTCCCGACCTCGGACCCTTCCAGGTGTACGCCTGCGGCTCCGCGGCGATGGTCGAGGCCGCCTACCCCGCCTTCAGCGCCCGCGGGCTCGCGCACGATGACTGCTTCTCGGACGTATTCCGGCTTGCACCCAGGCCGCAGATGGTGAAGCTTGGGGGAACGACATGAAGACAATACTGCGGATCGCCGCGCAGCTCCTGCTCTACGTGCCGCTGATGGCGCTGATCGGCTATTTCTCCACCGAGCCGCGCTTCTCGATCCTCGACGAGGACGAGGCGCTGGTGCGCCTGTCGTTCATCCATGCCGCCGAGCGCAAGGAGCCCTGCCGCACGCGCAGCGCCGAGGAGCTGGCGAAGCTCTCGCCCAACATGCGCGCCGCCCAGGATTGCCCGCGCGAGCGCGCCCCGGTCAGGATCGAGCTCGAAGTCGACGGCAAGCTGGTGCTGCGCCGCGAGGTGCCGCCCTCGGGATTGAAGAACGACGGCAACGCGACGGTGTACCACCGCCTGCCGGTGCCGGCCGGGAAGCATCGCGTGGTGGCGAGGCTCTCCGACCGGGCGAGCGGGGAATTCAACTACGAGAAGGAAGAGACGGTGGAGCTCGCCCCCGGCGGCGTGCTGCTCATCGATTTCGTGGCGACGAGGGGTGGCTTTGTTTTCCGCACTTAAGGCGCACCTCGGCGGCCTGGGATTCGTGCTCTTCTGGGCGCTCGCCGCGAGCGGCATTTACCTCTACATCCGCTTCGATACCTCGGTCGGCGGCGCCTACGCGTCCATCGGCGAGATGGAATGGTGGTTCGGCGGCGTGCTGCGCAGCCTGCATCGCTACGCCGCCGACGCGTTCGTGGTCGTCACGATGGCCCACCTGGTCAAGGAGCTGTGGCAGGGACGGTTCCGCGGCTTTCGCGCCTTCTCGTGGATCTCGGGCGTGCCGCTGGTGTGGCTGCTCTACGCTTCTGGCATTGTCGGCTACTGGCTGGTTTGGGACGCGCGCGCGCAGTTTTCGTTCCTCGCCACGCTCGAGTCGGTGCAGCTCGCGCCGCTCGGCGCGAAGGTGTCGGACCGCCTGTTCTCGTTCTTCGTCTTCCTGCACATCGGGCTGCCGCTCGCGCTGCTCGCCGCCATGTGGATCCACGTGCAGCGCCTCGGGCGGCCGCGCACCGGCGCGCCGCGCGCGCTCGCCGCCATGACGGTGGGCTCGCTCCTGGTGCTGGCGCTCGTCTGGCCGGTCGCCTCCGAGCCCGCCGAGGCCGCCACCAGCGTGGCGATCGACTGGTTCCTGCTCTTCGCTCATCCGCTCATGTACGCGACTTCGCCGGCGGTGCTGTGGACCGCGCTCCTCGGCATCACCCTGGTGCTCGTCGCCGTTCCCTACCTCGCGCCGAAGGAAAAGCTCCTACCCGCCATCGTAGACCCCGCCAACTGCAACGGCTGCGGCAGGTGCGTGGCAGACTGCCCTTATGAAGCGGTGATCGTGAAGGACGGAAAAGCATCGGTGTTCGCGGAGCGCTGCGCCGCGTGCGGCATCTGCGCCGGCGCCTGCCCCTCGTCGACGCCATTCCGCAGCGTGCAGCACCTCTCGTCGGGCATCGATCTCCCGGATATGACGGTCGACAGCCTGAAGCGGCGGGTCAAGGCGGCGTTGCCCGCGGGCGAGCTGGTGTTTCACTGCGAAACGTCGAAAGGGCCAGGCCTGGCGGTGCGCTGTATCGCCATGCTGCCGCCTTCCTTCATCGAATACGCGCTGCGCAATGGCGCCGGGCGAGTCAGGGCAGTCGGCTGCGCCGAATGCGCTTACCGCCTCGGCATGGACCTGGCGGACGAACGGTTCGCCCGCGCGCGCATGCCGCGCCTTCGCCCCAACGTGCGATATTCGAGATCGGGACATGAATACTCGTTCGCTCTCCGCTGAAGGCCTCGCCGCCGCGCCAGCGAGCTACGAGCTCGCGGTGCCGGCCGATGCGCGGCGCCGCCTGGCGGTGGGCTGGCTCGCGCTCGCGGTCGCCTCGCTGGTGGGCTCGGGGCTGTTCTCGATCCTGCTCGTGCTCGCGCGCGCGCCGTATGTGAAGGACCTGCTGCCGGTGGCGGACTTCTTCCGCGTGGCGCTGGTGGTGCACGTCGACTTTTCGGTGCTGGTGTGGTTCAGCGCTTTCGCCGGGCTGCTCTGGAGCCTGCACGGTACGAGGCGCCTGCTCGCGCTCGGCTGGGCCGGGCTCGCCGCCGCCGCGGCTGGCACGCTGGTCATGTGCGTCGCGCCGTTCGTCGACGCGGCGCCGCCGGTGATGAGCAACTACGTGCCGGTGCTCGACGGCCCGGTGTTCCTCGCCGGGCTGCTTCTGTTCGCCGCGGGCTGCGCTGCCCTGGTATTGCGCGCGATGGCGGCGGCGCCACGCGTGGGCACGCGCCCCGACGGCGCTGGCGCGCTGCGCTTCGGGCTCAACGCCGCGGCGGTCTCCGCCGCGGTGGCGCTCATCGCCTTCGCCTGGTCCTGGATCGCGCTGCCCGCCCAATTGGACGGCAAGGCTTACTTCGAGGTGCTCTTCTGGGGCGGCGGCCACGTGCTGCAATTCACCTGGACGCTGCTCATGTTCGCCGCCTGGCTGTGGCTGGCCGTGTCGGTGTTCGCCACGCCGGTGATCTACCTCGCCTACGACATCGTCTCGGTCGAGCACTACCGGCTGCAGACCTGGCTGATGCGCATCGGCGGCGGCCTCGCCATCGTGCCTTTTGCGGTTTCAGTCCTCGCAGCCCTTCTCGTTGCGAATCCCGCATCGGAACAGCAGAGGCCGTTGCGCGTTGCGCTTGCGTGGTCGCTGGTGCTGTTCGCCGCGGGCGGGCTGATCGGTATCGCCATCAGCGGCAACAACGTCAAGGTCCCCGCGCACTACCATGGCAGTATCGTCGGCGTGACGCTCGCGTTCATGGGTCTCGCCTATCACCTGCTGCCGCGGCTGGGCCTTGCGCGCCCGGACCCGCGGCTCGCGACGCTGCAGCCCTGGCTCTACGGCGCCGGGCAGCTCGCGCACGTGCTCGGGCTGATGTGGTCGGGCGGCTACGGCGTGCAGCGCAAGGTGGCCGGCGCCGAGCAGGTGCTGCGCGGCTTCGAGCAGGTCGCCGCGATGGGTCTCATGGGACTGGGCGGCCTCGCCGCGGTCGCCGGCGGCCTGCTCTTCATCCTCATCGTCTGGCGCTCGGCATGGACCTCGTCTGGTTCACGCTCGTAGCAATCGGGCTGTACTTCGGCGCCGACCGGCTGCTCGACTGGATCGAGAGGCGGCGCGGCGCGCGCTTCGAGAACCGCCAGGTGGCGTTCTTCGCCATCATCCTGCCGCTCGCGCTGGCGGCTTTCTGGCTGGTGCGCTCTTTTTCCGGCTAGCGGTACACCAGCGTCGGGATGTCGGAGTGCTCGAGCACTTCGACGGTCTCGCTGCCGTACCAGAGCTTGGCGAGCCCTTGGCGGGCGTGCGTCGACATGAAGATGGCGTCGCAGCCGTGGCGCTTCGCCGCCTCGATGATCGCGTGGTAGGGGCGGTCGTCCAGCACGAAGTCGGTGTCGCAGGCGACGCCAGCGGCGCGCGCACGCGACTGCGCCGGCCCAAGGATCGCATCCGCCTTGCGCCTGGAAAGCTCCTCGTGCGCGCTCAGCGACGAGGCGCGGCGCGACATCAGCTCGCCCGCCGTCGGCACCTCGTATTCCGCCACGGCGGTGAACAGGGTCACCTGCGCCTGCGCTTCGCGGGCGAACTCGATGCCCGCCTCGACCGCTTTGTCGGCGACGGCCGAGCCGTCCGTGGGGATCAGGATGTGCTTGTACATGGTTACCTCTCGAAGATCACCTGGGAATCGAGGCCGGGCTGTGGCGTGCGCTGGAGCAGCTGCTCGACGAGGGCGATGTGCTCGCCCTCCTCGGCCGCCATCTCACGCGCCAGCGCGCGCAGCGCCGGATCGTCGGCGGTGAGCATTACCTTCTCGAAGAACGTCTGCGCGCGGCTCTCGGCGCGCAGCGCGATCTCGAGCGCCTGGCGCGCGGTGAGCAGGCGAAACACCAGCTCCCGCGCCGTGGTTTCGGGCGCCCCGGCGTCGAGCCAGGCGTATTGCTCGTCCCGCAATTCAGGGACTGCCACTTCCTGCGTGCGCTCGAGCAGCGTCCGCAGGTGCTCCTCCTCGAGCCGCGCCAGGGTGGTGAAGACCTCGGCCGCCGCCGCGTTGCCCTGGTCGTCCATGCGCCGGGCGAACTCGGCGTAGCACTCCGCCGCCTCGCGCTCGAGGACGATGGCGTGGGCGTAGAGCTCGTTGGGGGACTTGATCGGCTGCACGCCTTGACTGTACGACCACCCGGCGCGGTACTCTTGACCTAGCTCAAGCCCCGCGCACCCCCGCGCACTAACCTAAGCCCAGGGAGAAACTTCATGTTCAAGCACATCCTGCTTCCCATCGATGGCTCGGCCCTCGCCATGAAAGGCGCCCGGGCCGGCGTGCGGCTCGCCAAAGCCCTCGGTGCCCGGGTGAGCGGCGTGTACGTAATCCCGCCCTACGTGCCGCCGATGTACGGCGAGGGGGCGATGTACGTCCCGCCCGTGGAGCCGCAGGAGTACCGCCGGATGACGGAGAAGCAGGCCGGCAAGGCGCTGGCTGCGGTCGAGGCCGAGGCCCGGGGCGCCGGGGTGCGCTGCAAGAGCCTGTTTCTCACCGATTCGCAGCCCTTCAAGGGAATCCTGCGCGCCGCACGCAGCCAGAAATGCGACGCCATCGTGATGGCCTCGCACGGCCGCGGCGGCCTGGGCGGCCTGATCCTCGGTAGCGAGACCACGAGGGTGTTGGGCCACTCGAAGATCCCCGTCATCGTCATCCGCTGAGGAGCCATGCACTACCACTACTTCACCCTGGAGCAGCGCGCTTCGCTCGAGCGCGAGATGCGCTCGAGCCTGATGGACCCGGAGCTGGGCCCCGCGCTCGAGCGCCTGCACAGCGCCGACTACGGCGTGTGCGAAGCCTGCGGCGCCGACATTGCCTTCCGCCGACTCCAGACGGACCCCCTGGCGCGCCGCTGCCCCAATTGCAGTTGAGAAAGATCACCCTCATATTGAGGGGGTGAAATACAAGGACTACTACAAGATTCTCGGGGTCGCGCGCGGCGCCAGCGAAGACGAGATCAAGAAGGCCTACCGCAAGCTCGCGCGCAAGTACCACCCCGACGTCTCCAAGGAGGCGAACGCCAAGGAGCGCTTCCAGGAGGTGGCCGAGGCTTACGAGACGCTGCGCGACAAGGAAAAGCGTGCCGCGTATGACAGCCTGGGCAGCTTCCGCCCCGGCCAGGACTTCCGCCCGCCGCCCGACTGGTTCGACCGCTTCGGCGCCGGGCGCGCCGAGGACCTGCGCGACGTCGACCTCTCGGATCTGTTCGAGTCGATGGGCATCTTCGGCCGCGCCGCCGGGCGCCGCGGCGGCTTCGGCCGCAACATCCCCATCCCCGGCGAGGATTACGAGATCACGGTGCGCATCGGCCTGGAAGAGGCGTTTCGCGGCACCGAGCGCGCCTTCCAGCTCAACGGCCACGAACTGCGCGCGCGCATCCCGCGCGGCGCGACCGACGGGCAGCGACTGCGGCTGCGCGGCAAGGGCGGCCCCGGGGCCAACGGCGGCCAGGCGGGCGACCTCTACCTGCAGATCGCCCTCGAACCGCACCCGCTGTACCGCGCCAGCGGCCACGACCTGGAGATCGAGGTGCCGCTCGCGCCCTGGGAAGCCGCGCTCGGCGCGCAGGTGGACGTGCCCACCCTCGAAGGCCGGGTATCGATGAAGGTGCCGCCGGGCTCGAAGGGCGGGCAGAAGCTGCGCCTCGCCGGCAAGGGCCTGCCCCGCCCGGGTAGCGGTGCGGGCGACCTTTACGCCGTGCTCAACATCGTCGTACCAGCCACGCTCACCGAGCGGGAAAAGAAGCTCTTCGAGGAGCTGCGCGAAGCCTCGCGCTTCGACCCGCGCAGCCGCTTCCGGGGATAGGTCTCAACTTCAGGACGTGAGTCTCAACTTCAAGGCCGAGCGCCCAGGCCGACCGGCTCGGGCGCGAGGTTCACGATCCGGGTGAACTGCTTCTCGAAGTCCGGGTTCGCCTCGAAGGCGGCGTCGAGGGCGAGCCAGTCCGTCGGCCCGAGGATGCGCTCGGCGAGCGGCAGCAGCTCCTGCTCCTCCTTGCGCATGTGCTGCCAGTGGAACTCGGCGTAGGCGTTCACCGCGGCCAGGAATTCGCCTTCGTTCGCGCTGTCCTCGAAGAACAACAACGCGCGCTCGAGCTCTCGCACCAGGCGCGCGCCCTCCGCGTGCTCCTGACGCAGGCTGTCGGCGAGCGCACGGGTCTCGGGGGCACGCACGACGAGTCGCGCCAGCAGGTCGTCCTCCTTCGGGTGGTGCAGCTTTTCCGGGAACTCGTCGATGTAGCGCACCATTGCGCGCAGCGCCGCGAAAGCGGGCCTGGCGCCGGGCTCCTGCGCCGCGCGAGCGAGGTCCTTCAGCGCGTGCAGCACGGCCGAGATGGTGCGGTGCTCGTCGCGGATGATCGTCAGGGCAGGTCTCATGTTCTCTCCTAGAGCAAGCCGTGCACGCCGAAGGCGATGACGCCGCCGCCCACGGCAAGGCGCACGGCACGAAGGCTCATCCAGCGGCGCAGCTGTGCCGCGGCGGTGCCCGCGGCGAGCAGCCAGGGCAGCGTGCCGAGGCCGAAGGCAAGCATCGCGGCGCTGCCAGAAAATGCGTTCCCACCCGAAACCGAGATGGCGAGCGCGGCATATACCAGCCCGCATGGGAGCCATCCCCATAGCAGTCCGGCGAAGTACGGATTGCCCTTCGCCGAGGCGCGCGCGGCGAGCGGCTGCAGCCGCCGCCAGAGCGGCCCGCCGAGGCGCTCCAGGCGCAGCAGCGCGCCGAAGCCGGCGAGGTGCAGGCCTACGAGGATCAGCACGATGTTGGCAAACAGGTAGAGGCTGTTCTGCAGCGACAGGAGCAATCCGGCCGTGCCGGCCGCCGCGCCCGCCACCGCGTACGACGAGATCCGCCCGGCATTGAACAGCAGTTGCCTGAGAAACAACGAAGAACGGCTACGAATTTCGACGACATTGAAGGCGGTGACGATGCCGCCGCACATGCCGACGCAGTGCACGCCCGAGGCGATGCCCAGAGCGAACATGCCGCCGAGGAGCGCGGGCTCCATCAGATGACCTTGGAGTAGCTCGCGCGCGCCTCGCGCTCGCGCAGGTAGCGGTCGAAGACCATGCAGATGCGGCGCACCAGGAGGCGCCCCTTCGGCGTGACTACGATCCAGTCGGGGGCGAGCTCGACCAGGCCCTCGACCGCGAGGCGGCGCAGGTCCTGCATCTCCGCCTCGAAGTGCTTGCGAAAGTCGATGAGGTAGGCAAGCTCGATCGATTCGATCGAGACGCGGAAGTGGCAGGAAAGCGCCTGGATCACCGCGCGCCGCACCAGGTCGTCGCTCGTGAGCTCGATACCGCGCACGACCGGCAGGCGGCCGGCGTCGAGCACGGCGTAGTAGTCGTCGAGGCGCTTCGCGTTCTGGTAATAGCATGGGCCAATGCGGCCGATCGCCGAGACGCCGAAGCCGAGCATGTCGCTCTCGGGCCGGGTCGAGTAGCCCTGGAAGTTGCGCTGCAGGCGCCCCTGGCTCTGCGCCACGGCGAGCTCGTCGCCGGGGCGTGCGAAATGGTCCATGCCGATGTACAGATAGCCGGCGCGCGTGAGGCGGCCGATGGCGAGCGTCATGATCTGCAGCTTCCCCTCGGCGGAAGGCAGGTCGGCCTCGGCGATACGCCGCTGCGGCTTGAACGCCTTGGGCAGGTGCGCGTAGCTGTAGAGGGCAATGCGGTCGGGCTCGAGCCCGAGCACCTTGTCGAGGGTGCGGTTGAAGCTGTCGAGCGTCTGCTTCGGCAGGCCGTAGATAAGGTCGAGGTTCACCGAGCGGAAGCCGCTGCGGCGCGCCTCCTCGATCACGCGGCGGGTCACCTCTTCGCTCTGGATGCGGTGCACCGCCTGCTGCACGGCGGCGTCGAAGTCCTGCACACCGATCGAGACGCGGTTGAAGCCCAGCCCGGCGAGGAACTCCATCGTGCCCGCCTCGACGCGGCGAGGGTCGACTTCCAGCGACACCTCGGCATCCGCGGAGCGCTGGAAGGTGGCGTCGAGCGCGTCCATGAGCGCGCGCATTTCCTCGCGCTGCAGGAAGGTGGGCGTGCCGCCGCCCCAGTGCAGCTGGCATAGCTTGCGATCGGCGCCGAGCAGCGGCCGCACCAGCGCCAGCTCCTTCTGCAAGTACTTGATATACTTGGCCGATTTCGTGCGGTCGCGTGTGATGACCTTATTGCAGGCGCAGTAGTAGCAGATGGTGTTGCAGAACGGGATATGGACGTAGGCCGAGAGCGGCTGGCTAATGCCGCCGATGTTGCGCTTGCCGAGCCACTGGCGCAGCTCCGGCTCGGCAAACGCCTCGACGAAGCGGTCCGCGGTCGGGTAAGACGTATAGCGCGGCCCGCTCACGTCGTGCTTGCGGATCAGCACCGGATCGATCACGAGCTCGGATGAGGGATAGGACATGCGACCGACTATGCCAGCGCACCCAGCGCGGCACTTGACATCGATCAAATGAATGACTGAGCGGAGCTTCGCCTCCACGCGCGGCGCGCTGCGCCACCCGGTCGTACTGGCGGTGGGCGCGGCCTCGGCGGTGGCGCTCATCGCCCTGAACGTAGCCGCATTCGCGCTGGGCGAGCGCGCGCCGTGGCTGCTCGGCGGCGTGCTGGTCGCCGACATGCTGCTCGTGGGCGCCGGTATCCTGGGCGGCGCGCGCCAGGCGCTGCTCGCCGAGGAGCGCAGCGACGCGAGCCAGGCGCGGCTCGGGGCGATCGTCGACTCGGCGATGGACGCCATCATCACCGTCGACGAGGAGCAGAAGATCGTCCTCTTCAACCGCGCCGCAGAGCAGGTCTTCCGGGTGCGCCGCGACGACGTGCTCGGCAGCTCGCTCGAGCGCTTCCTGCCGGCGCGCTTCCGCGGCGCGCACCGCGGCCACATCGAGCACTTCGGCCACACGGGCGTCACCAGCCGCAAGATGGGCGACGTCACCACGCTGTGGGCGCTGCGCGCGGACGGGAAAAATGAGAGCGACGAGGAATTCCCCATCGAGGCGTCGATCTCGCAGGCGATGGAGGACGGACGGCGCTACTTCACCGTGATCCTGCGCGACATCACACGCCGCAAGCAGGCCGAGGACGAGCTGAAGCGCCAGCAGCAGGAGCTGCGCGAGCTCTCGGCGCGCGTGCTGGAGGCGCGCGAGGACGAGAAGACGCACATCGCGCGCGAGCTGCACGACGAGCTGGGGCAGCTGCTCACCGCGCTGAAGATGGACTTGCGCTGGCTGCGCGAGCGCCTGCCCGAGGAGCTCGGCACCAAGGCCGACGAGATGGGCGAGCTGCTCGACAAGACGGTGACCTCGACGCGCCGCATCTCGGCCGACCTGCGGCCGCTGATGCTCGACGACCTGGGACTTGCCGACGCCGCGCAGTGGCTGGTCGAGGACTTCGCCCGGCGCTCCGGCGTGAAGTGCGAGTTCCGCATCCCGCAGGACGCCGGGCTCGAGGACATCTCG
>JAQSVY010000063.1 GCA_029266935.1 Burkholderiales bacterium | reverse complement strand
TCGATGTCGATGCCGACCGCGCGGACGCCGAACCGCTTCGCCGCCGTGACCGGGATGCGCCCGTCGCCGGAGCCAAGGTCGTAGAGGATGTCGCCTTTCTTCACGTTCGCGAGGCGCAGCATCTCGTCGACGACTTCGTAGGGGGTGGGGACGAAAATGACGTCGGGCGTCTGCTCGCGGGCAGCCGCAGGCGCCGCCAGCACGATGGCCGCGGCAAATGCCAGGAGGGTTTTCATGCGGAAATTATGCCGGGGTTGGGACTTACGGTGAGAAGCCGGTTGCGAACCGGCTCGAGGTCACCGCCTCGTCGACGTCGCGCTGCTCCTTGGTCGGCGCCGCCGGCGCCACCGGGGCATGCTCGGCGCGCGGCTCGGCTAGCGCCGACTCCAGGTCGGCGGTGCCGTGCACCTCGACTCTTGCCCAAGTTATCAACAGGATGGCGAGCAGGATGGCGACCACGGCGAGGAGCGCCACGACCGGGTGCTCGCCGTTTCCGTTGGGTTGGGGATCGCCCGTCCAGGTCAGGCCCATCCGCCTTGGATGGCTTTTCCGGCCGGTAGTTCTTCCGGACTACTCGCCGGCGATGGTCATCTTTTCGATCAGCACCGAACCGCAGGAGCGGCCGCTTCGCACCAGGACGTCGTTGCCAACCGCGGCGATGCCGCGGAACATGTCCTTCAGGTTGCCGGCGATGGTGATCTCCTCGACCGGGAAGCAGATCTCACCGCCTTCTACCCAGAAGCCGGCGGCGCCGCGCGAGTAGTCGCCGGTCACCGGGTTGATCCCGTGGCCGAGGAGCTCGGTCACGAGCAGCCCCCGGCCCATCTCGCGCAGCATGCCGCGGAAGTCGAGTGACCCCGGCTCGACGACCAGGTTGTGGTGGCCGCCGGCGTTGCCGGTGGTCTGCATCCCGAGCTTGCGCGCGGAGTAACTGCCCAGGAAATACCCCTCCACCACCCCGCCGCGCACGATCGACCGCTGCTGAGTGGCTACGCCCTCCTCGTCGAAGAATGCGCTCGCCATGCCCCGGGGCTCGAAGGGCCGCTCGTCGATGTTCACGCGCGGCGAGAACACGGGCTTGCCCAGGCTGTCGGTCAGGAACGACGTCTTGCGATAGAGGCTGCCGCCGTTCACCGCCGAGACGAAATGCCCGATGAGCTGGATCGCCGCCGGCGCCTCAAACAGCACCGGCGCCTGGCAGGTGGCGATCTTGCGCGCCCCCAGGCGAGCGGCGGCGCGCTCGCCGGCGTAGCGCCCTAGCGTACGAGGCTCGGCGAGCTGCGCCGGCACGCGCGAGGCGCTGTACCAATCGTCGCGCTGCATGAGGCCCTTTCTCTCGGCGATCACGGCGCAGGAAAGATAGTGGCGCGAGCCGGCGACGTGCTGCATGAACCCCTGGCTGGTGGCGAGCACGTACTGGGACTGCTGCGCCGAGACGCTCGCCCCTTCCGAGTTGCGGATGAGCGGCGACACCGCGAAGGCGGCGTCCTCGCAGCGCTTGGCGATGGCGATCGCCTCCTCGGTGGAGATCGGCCAGGGATGGAAGAGGTCGAGGCTGCGCGGCTCGCGCGCGAGGAGCGCTTCGTCGGCGAGCCCGGCGCAATCGTCCTCGGCAGTATGGCGCGCGATCGCTGTCGCGGCGTCGACCGTCTGCTCGATCGCCGCGCGGGAGAAATCCGAGGTGCTGGCGTGGCCGCGGTGCGCGCGCGGACGCTCGCCGAGGTAGACGGTGACGCCGATGCCGCGGTCGCGGTTGTGCTCGATGGTTTCGGGGCGGCCCTTGCGCACCGTGACGGTGAGGCCATGCGCCTCGGAGACGTCGCAGCTTGCGCCGCTCGCACCGGCCTTGCGCGCGCGCTCGAGCACCGCCCGCGCCAGCTCTCGCAGCTCCGCTTCGTCGCAGGTGAAACCGGGCTGCTTCGGCATGGCGCGCTATGATACCCAAGTGCAGGATAACGGCGTTTCTCCAGGTCCTCTCAGCAAGACGCGGCGCAAGAAGCAGATGCTCGAGCTGCAGGACCTCGGCAAGCAGCTGGTCGAAATCCGCGAGCGCCTCGCCGCGATCGAGGGCCATTCGGCGCAGGCCACCGCGCGCCACCGGCGCCTGGAAGCCTGGCGCGAGCGGCTGCTCGCCGACGACCAGGCGCTCACCGAGTTCGCCTCCCAACACCCTGGGGCCGATCTTCAGAAAATAAGAGCCTCCATAAGAAACTGCCGAAAGGAGCAGAAGGAAGGCAAGCCGCCGCGCGCCTTCCGCGAACTCTTCCGCCTGCTGAAAGCCATTGAATCTTCGACCACTCTTCCGGGCTGAGATCACCTTGGCGACGGCGCAGGAACTCGGCGCGACGCCGCTCGGGCGCCGTCGTGTGATCCCGATCACCGGCGGCCGCTTTTCGGGGGAGCGCCTTTCCGGGCGCGTGCTGCCCGGCGGGGCGGACTGGCAGGTGATCCGCGCCGACGGGGTCGCCGACCTTGACGCGCGCTACACGCTGGAGACTGCCGACGGGGCGCTTATCTACGTCAGGAACAAGGGGTATCGTCATGGTCCGGACGAGGTGATCAAGCGGCTCGCGGCCGGTGAGGCGGTGGACCCCAAGCTCTACTACATGCGCACGACCCCGTGGTTCGAGACCGGCGATTCGCGTTACGCCTGGCTGAACCGCATCGTCTGCGTGGGAACCGGTGCGCGGCGGGCAGCGAGTGTTGAACTTGAAATCTTTGAAGTAACGTGAAAGAAGAACCTCTCCTTCTCGGTCTGGTGTCGATCAGCGACCGCGCCTCCGCCGGCGTCTACAAGGACGAAGGCATCCCGGCGCTGAAGGAATGGCTGAAGTCGGCCATCGCCGCGCCGCAGTGGCGGGACGAGACGCGCCTCATCGCCGACGAGCAGGCGCTCATCGAGTCCACCCTGTGCGAGCTGGTCGACGTGAAAGGCTGCAGCCTCGTCCTCACCACCGGCGGCACCGGCCCGGCGCGGCGCGACGTGACGCCGGAAGCGACGCTCGCGGTCGCCGACAAGGTGATGCCGGGCTTCGGCGAGCAGATGCGCGCGGTGAGCCTGAAGTACGTGCCGACGGCGATCCTCTCGCGGCAGGTTGCCGTGATCCGCAAGAATTCGCTGATCATCAACCTGCCGGGGCAGCCCAAGGCGATCCGTGAAACGCTCGACGGCGTGTTCGCCGCAGTGCCCTACTGCGTCGACCTGATCGGCGGCCCCTACATCGAGACCAACGACGCGGTGGTGAAGGCTTTCCGCCCGAAGTCCGCGTCGCGGCCGAAATAAGTGGGATTCCAATGGCCCGAGGCGCTGTGGCTGCTGCTGGCGGCGCCGCTGCTCGCCGGCGCCTACATCGTCATCCTGCGCCGCAAGAAGCGCTCGGTGGTGCGCTACTCGAGCCTCGGCCTTGTGCGCGAGGCGATGGCGGGCCGCGCCTGGCGCCAGCACGTGCCGCCGGCGCTGCTCCTCGTCGGTCTCATCGGCGCGCTCATCGCCGTCGCGCGGCCGAGCGCGGTCATCACGCTTCCCTCTCAGCAGCGCGTCATCATCCTCGCCATCGACGTGTCGCTGAGCATGCGCGCCGCCGACGTGCTGCCGAGCCGGCTCCACGCGGCGCAGGACGCGGCGCGCAAGTTCGTCCAGGAGCAGCCGCCCGACGTGCGCATCGGCATCGTGTCTTTTGCCGGCACCGCGTCGCTGGTGCAGCAGCCGACCAGCAGCCGCGAGGACCTGGTCGCCGCGATCGACCGGCTGCAGCTCGACCGGCAGACCGCGATCGGCAGCGGCATCGTCGTCTCGCTCGCGACGCTCTTCCCCGACGAGGGCATCGACCTCGCCGCCATGGTGCTCGATCGGCGCTCGCCGAAGCGGCCAGTGAAGCCGGCGCCGGTCGCCTCCAATCCGCACGCGGCCATCATCCTGCTCACCGACGGGCGGCGCACCACCGGGCCCGACCCGCTGGAAGCGGCGCGCATGGCCGCCGACCGCGGCATCCGCGTCTTCACCGTCGGCTTCGGCACCGCCGCCGGCGCGATGGCGCCGGTCGAGGGCTACTCGATCTTCATGATGTTCGACGAGGAGACGCTGAAGGCGATCGCCGACCTCACCGGCGCGGAGTATTTCCACGCCACCACGGCCGACGAGCTGCACAAGGTCTACGAGCGGCTGGGCAGCAAGCTCGTGCTGCAGAAGGAGCGCACCGAGATCACGGTGCTCTTCGCCATCGCCGCCGCCATCCTCATCGCCGTGGCGGCCGCGCTGTCCCTCGCCTGGTTCAGCAGGATTGTCTGACGGCGGCCGCTTCGCGCGGCGCCGACGGCTCGCCGGGGTCCGATGACGGCGCGCCGGGCGCCGGGGTTGCATCGATGACCACGTCGACCGCCTGGAGGAAGCTGCCGGTCGGCGGCAGCGCCGTGCCGGCGATCCATTTCTCCAGCTCGGCGAGCGGCACGCGCAGATGGCGTGCGAGCTTTTGCCGCGAGCCGATCAGCTCGGCCGCCTTCTGCAGGGTCCTCGCGTAGACACTGGAAGCCACGTCTTCTCCTCGCCTTGAGCGGCGAAATCTTCTCTGATTGCCGCTCCCGACGCAATCGCCGAACCCACTACAATTGGCTCCGATGAACAAGCCGACGGACCTGCGTAAGACCTGAGATGGCGCATGTCGCTGAGCGCCTGGCGGACTGGGCGGCGGAATCGCGCTCCCGGCCGCTCGAGGCGGCAGTGCTGCACCACGCGAAACGCGCCGTCATCGACTGGCACGCCGCGTTTTATCCCGGGTCCGTCGTGGCGCCGGCAACGCTCCTCGAGAAGGCATTTCCCGGCGAGCTCGGCCACGTGCGCACCCGGGCGCTCATCATGGGCGCCGCCGCGCACACCGAGGAAGTCGACGACATCTTCCGCGACGGCATCTACCACCCGGGGGCGCCGACCATCTCCGCCGCGCTCGCCGTGGCGCAGTCACTCAACCTCTCAGGGATGGATTTCCTGCGCGCCGTGGTCGTCGGCTACGAGATCTCCACCCGCATCGGCGCGGCGATGGGCCGCGCGCACTACAAGTACTGGCACAACACTGGCACCATCGGTTGCTTCGGTGCCGCCGCCGCAGTTTCAGAGGCTTTGGGTCTTTCCAAAGAAAAGTTTTCTCACGCGCTCGCCACCGTCACCACCTTCGCCGCGGGCCTGCAGCAGGCGTTCCGCATGAACTCGATGTCGAAGCCCCTGCACGCCGGGCGCGCCGCCGAGGCCGGCGTCACCGCGGCGTTCGCCGCGCGCGAGGGGGTGACCGGCTCGCTCGATGTCATTGAAGGTTTTGGCAAAGCCATGGGGGACGACCCGGACTGGGAGGCCGCCTTTGCCACGCTCGGGCGCGACTTCCACATCACACGCATGACGTTCAAGAACCACGCCTGCTGCGGCCACACCTTCGCCGCCATCGACGGCGCCCTCGCCCTCAAGGCGCGCATGAAGATCGCCGCCGAGGAGATCGAGCGCATCCGCGTCGGCACCTACCGTGCCGGCGTGGAAGTGGCGCACTACGAGACGCCGCGCACGCCCGCCGAAGGGCGCTTCTCGCTCAAGTACGTGGTCGCCACGGCGTTGACCCATGGAAGTGTGCGATTGGCCGCTTTTGAATCCTCAAGGCTGGAGGATGCCCAGACCAAGGCCTTGATGGGCAAGATTTCCGTGTCCATCGATCCGGAGCTCGATGCCACCTTCCCGCGCCAGCGCGCGGCGCGCGTAGTGATCGAGGCGCGCGGCGGCGAGCGCGAGGAATTCCTGCAGCCGACGCGCAAGGGCGACCCCGACATGCCGCTCACCGATCGCGAGGTCGACGAGAAATACATGGAGCTCGTCACGCCGGTTCTCGGCGCCGGCGAGGCGAAGGGCCTGCTCGCGCGCCTGTGGAAGCTGGAAGCACTGCCGCAGCTGCCGTGAGGCAGGCTTGCAGTAATCTGGCACAGGCTTTATTCGCCCCTCGCGCCGTCGCGCTGGTCGGCGCCTCGGGCGACGAGAAGAAGAACACCGCCCGGCCGCAGCGCTTCCTGAGGAAGCACGGCTACACCGGCAAGGTGTTCCCGGTGAATCCTTCTCGAGATCAAGTCCTCGGTCTTCCTTGTTACCGCTCCTTGGCCGACACCCCTCCCGTCGACCACGTATTCATCATGATCGAGGATGTGGAGGCGGCGCTCGAGGACTGCGGTCGGCGCAAGGTACCGGTGGCGAGCGTTTACAGCGACGGCTTCGCCGACGCGGGTGTCGAAGGCGCGAAGCGCCAGGCGCGGCTCGTCGAGCGCGCACGCGCGCTCGGGGTGCGCCTGCTCGGGCCGAACAGCATGGGCATGATCAACCTCACCGGCCGCGTGCCGCTCACGGTGAATGCGGTGCTCGAGATGGACGCGCCGCCCACGGGCGGCACGAGCCTCGTCTCGCAGAGCGGCACCATGCTCGGCACGGTGCTCTCGCGCGGCGCGGCGCGCGGCCTTGGCTTCTCCAAGCTCGTCTCGATGGGCAACGAGGCCGATCTCGGCGTGGGGGAGATCGTCGACCTCCTCGCCGACGATCCCGACACCCGCGTCATCCTGCTCTTCCTCGAGACGGTGCGCGACGCGCGGGCGCTTTCAGCCGCCGCGCGCAAGGCGCACGCCGCCGGCAAGCCCGTGGTCGCCTACAAGCTCGGCCGCTCCGCCGCGGGCGCAGCGTTGGCGCGCTCGCACACCGGCGCGCTCGCCGGCACCGACAGTGCGCTCGACGCCTTCTTCCGCGACTGCGGCATCCTGCGCGTCGACATGCTGGAAACGCTGATAGAGATCTCACCTCTCGTTTCAGACAAGAAACCAAGGAAGTCGACAAGGACACCCCGCGTGGCCGTCGTCACGACCACCGGCGGCGGTGCGGCGACGGTCGTGGACCGGCTCGGCCTGCACGGCGTCGGGACCGTGTCGCCCGACGGCCGCCCGATCGTCGACCTCACCATGGCGGCGTCGCCGCAGAAGTACCAGGACACGCTGGAGAGCCTGCTCGCGTGGCCCGAATGCGACGCGGTGCTCGCCGCGGTCGGCTCCTCCGCCCAGTTCCATCCGGACTTCGCGGTCGAGCCGATCCTTAAGGCGAAGCGCACCGAAAAGCCGCTCGCGGCATTCCTCACCCCGCATGCCGAGCGCTCGCTCGCGGTACTCGCCGGCAAGGGCATCGCCGCCTTCCGCACGCCCGAGGCCTGCGCCGACGCCTTCGCCGCCTACTTCGCCTGGCGCGAGCCTCGAAGGGTTCCTTGTGCTGAAAAACAGAACGTCATTACCAATGATGCTTTCGCGATGCTCACCTCGCTCGGCATTCCCGTGGTCGAGCAGGCGCTCGCCCGCGCCCCCGACTTCTCCCATGCCGTCCCTTACCCGGTTGCCGCCAAGTTCCTCGGCGAGCACAAGACGAACGTCGGCGGCGTGGCGCTCGATATCGCCTCTCATGAAGAACTTCTTTCATGGGGAAGAAAAAGCGGACAGCGCGAGCTGCGCATCCAGCGGATGGAAAGCGGCCTCGCCGAAGCGATCGTCGGCTACCGCGACGACCCGGTAGTCGGGCCGATCGTGCTGGTCGGCGCAGGCGGCACGCTCGCCGAGCTCTACAAGGATTTCGTGCTGAGGGTGGCGCCGGTCATCGAGGAGGAAGCGCTCGAGATGATCGAAGCCGTGAAGGGCCTCGCGCCGATCCGCGGCTACCGCAACATGCCGCGCGGGGATGTGAAGGCTCTGGCGAAGGCAGTTTCGGCTTTTTCGAGGTTATGCTTTATCAAGGAAGTCGCTGAAGCCGAAGTGAACCCGCTCATCGTGAAGGCCGACGGCGTGGTGGCGGTCGATGCGCTGATGGCGCTGCAGGCGGACGATGGCGCTCGCCGCGCTTAGCGAGATCCTCGCCGCCGCGCGCTTCGACGCGCCGGCCATGGCGGCCATCAAGGGCGAGGACCCGGTGCTGCCGGTGCGCTATCGCATCGGCACCGCGGGCGCGGCGTCCCTCGCGGCGCTCGGGCTCGCGGTGGAGGAGCTCTGGGAGCTGCGCGGCGGCGCCAGGCAGCGCGTCGACGTCGACCTGCGCGCCGCCGCGGTGTCGCTGCGCAGCGCACGCTACCTGCGCGTTAACGGCAAGCCGCCCCCGCCGCCGTGGGATCCGCTCTCCGGCTTCTACCCGGTGCGCGAGGGCTGGATCAGCATCCACTGCAACTTCCGCAACCACCGTGAGGCGGCGATGGGCGTGCTCGGGGCGACAACGCGCGAGGCGGGCGAGCAGGCCTCGCGCGGCTGGCAGGGCGAGGCGCTGGAAGACGCCATCCACGTCGCGGGCGGCTGCGCCGGCTTCGTGCGCAGCCACGCGCACTGGGCAAGACATGCGCAGGCGCTCGCGGTGGCGACGCAGCCGCTCATCGAGATCGAGCGCATCGGCGATGCGCCCGCCGAGCCGCTCCCTGAAGCGCCGCGTCCGCTTGCAGGCGTGCGCGTGCTCGACCTCACTCGCGTGCTCGCCGGCCCGACCTGCGCGCGCAGCCTCGCCGAGCACGGCGCCGACGTGCTCAAGATCAGCGCCGGGCACCTCCCCGACTCGGGGATGATGGATCTCGATACCGGCATCGGCAAGCTTTCGGCGCGAATCGACCTGCGCGAGCCCGAGGGCGTTGCGAAGCTCCAGGCGCTCGCGCGCGATGCGCACGTGTTCTCCCAGTCCTACCGGCCGGGGGCGCTCGCGCGCCGCGGCTTCGCGCCCGAGGATCTCGCCGCCCTGCGTCCGGGCATCGTGTGCGTCTCGCTCTCGGCCTGGGGCGGCAGCGGCCCGTGGCGCGAGCGGCGCGGCTTCGACAGCATCGTGCAGTCGGTGAGCGGCATCGCGCACGCCCACGGCGACGGCATGAAGCCCAGGCTGCTGCCGGTGTCGGCCATCGACTACGTGAGCGGCTATCTGATGGCGTTCGGCGCGACCGTCGCACTGGCACGGCGCGCGCGCGAGGGCGGCAGCTGGCTCGTGCGCGTCGCGCTCGCGCGTGTCGGCAAGTTTATCGTCGACCTCGGCGAGCCCCGCCAGCCCTGGGCCGGCCTGCCCGAAGAGCTGCCCGAGGCCGAGCTCGCCGCGCTGATGGGCGAGATGGACGCGCCCGAGGGCAGGATCCGCTTCCTCAAGCCGGTGATCCAGCTTTCGCAGACGCCGCCGCACTGGACGCGCCCGCCGGTGCCGCTCGGCACGCAC
>JAQSVY010000062.1 GCA_029266935.1 Burkholderiales bacterium | reverse complement strand
CGCTCGATTGCAGCGGCCGGAAGTCCAAGCCTTGAGGGACAAGGTGCTGCAGGCCATCGACCTCTGCCCGGCGCCGCAGCAGCCGGCCTTCAAGACCCGCCACCACGGCGACTATCACCTCGGCCAGGTGCTGCTCGCCAGCAACGACTTCCTCATCATCGACTTCGAAGGCGAGCCCTCGCGGCCGCTCGCCGAGAGCCGGCGCAAGCGCTCGCCGTTGCGCGACGTGGCCGGGATGCTGCGCTCCTTCAGCTACGCCAGGGCGTCGGCGTTGCAGCGCGCGCCGGCGGAGCCACCGGTGGAGCGCGAGCGGCTCGGCCCGGCGCTCGAGGCCTGGGAGGCGGGCGCGCGCCGCGCTTTCCTCGAGGCATACGCCGAGGCGATGCAGGGGAGCGGCCTGTTCGCCTCATATGACGACGTGCGCGGCCTCGCGCGTCTCGCCGAGATCGAGAAGGTGCTCTACGAGCTGCGCTACGAGCTCGACAACCGGCCCGCGTGGTTGCACATCCCGCTGCAAGGGCTCGCATCGCTGATCGAAAAACCGGAGGGAGGGTGACATGGATCGCTTCGAGGTAATGCTCGAGCCCGTGCGGGTGTTCATGCGGCAGGTGGGCGACTTCCTGCCGCGCCTCGCCCTGGCGCTCATCGTCCTGGTCGCGGGCTGGATCATCGCGAAGATGGTGCGCTTCGCCATCAGCCGCGGGCTGCGCGCGGTCAACTTCAACGTGCTCACCGAGCGCGCCGGCATCGACGGCTTCCTGCGCGACGGCGGCGTGGGCGCCGACACCACCGAGATCCTGGCGCTGCTCTTCTACTGGCTGGTGATCCTCGCCGCGCTGGTGATCGGCTTCAACCTGCTCGGGCTCACCTACATCACCGATGTCCTCGGCCGCGTGGTGCTGTTCGTGCCGCGCGTGATGGTGGCGCTCCTGATCCTCGCCTTCGGCGCCTACTTCGCGCGCGCCGTGGGTGGGGCGGTCACCGCCTACTGCCGCAACATCAGCCTGCAGGACGCGGATCTCCTCGGCCGCATCGCGCAGTACGCGATCTTCACCTTCGTGGTGCTGATCGCGCTCGACCAGGTCAACGTCGGCGGCGACATCGTGCGCCAGAGCTTCCTCATCGTGCTTGCCGGCGTGGTGTTCGCCCTTGCGCTCGCCTTCGGCATCGGCGGCAAGGACTGGGCGGCGGAGATGCTCGAGCGATGGTGGCCCCGAAGGAAGCGCTAGCCGCGACCCACCGCATGCCGCTCGGGGCCGACGTGCTGGCCGGCGGCGTGCGCTATCGGCTGTGGGCGCCGGGAGCAAAGCGGGTCGACGTAGTCCGCTCGAAAAATAAGATCCTGCCCATGCAGCGTATGGACGACGGGTGGTTCGAGTTGATGGTGGGAGAAGCGACAGCGGGGACGCTCTACCAGTACCGCATCGACGGCAAGCTGCTCGTCCCCGATCCCGCCTCGCGCTTCCAGCCGCGCGACGTCGACGGGCCGAGCGAGGTGATCGACCCGGCGGCCTTCGAGTGGGACGACGGCCAGTGGCAAGGCCGCCCCTGGGACGAGGCGGTGATCTATGAGCTGCATGTAGGAAGCTTCACCGCCAAGGGTTCCTACAAGGGCATCCAGGACAAGCTGCACCATCTGCATGACCTCGGCGTCACTGCCATCGAGCTCATGCCGCTCGCCGACTTCGCTGGCAAGCGCAACTGGGGCTACGACGGGGTGCTGCCCTATGCGCCTGACAGCCGCTATGGGCGGCCTGAGGACCTGAAGGCGCTGGTGCAGGCCGCGCATCGAGCGGGGCTGATGATCTTCCTTGACGTCGTCTACAACCACTTCGGGCCCAAGGGAAATTACCTGCACGCCTACGCGCCGCAGTTCTTCACCGAGCGGCACAAGACGCCGTGGGGTGCAGCGATCGACTTCTCCAATCCCAACGTCAGGCAGTTTTTCGTGCATAACGCGCGGTACTGGCTGGAGGAGTACCGCTTCGACGGCCTGCGCCTCGACGCCGTGCACGCCATCAAGGACGATTCCGCCACACACATCCTCGAAGAGATCCGCGCCTGCATCCCCCCCGGGAAGCATCTGGTCCTCGAAAACGACGCCAACCAGTCGCGCTTCCTCGGGCCGGGGAAGTACACCGCGCAGTGGAACGACGACTCGCACCACGGCTACCACGTGCTCGCCACCGGCGAATCCGACGGCTACTACGCCGCCTATGCCGACGCGCCGGCGCGGCACCTGGCGCGCTGCCTCGCCGAGGGCTACGCCTACCAGGGCGAGGTGTCGCCCTTCAGCGGCGAACCGCGCGGTGAGCCGAGCACCCACCTGCCGCCCTCGGCTTTCGTCGACTTCATGCAGAACCACGACCAGATCGGCAATCGAGCCCTCGGAGAAAGATTGATTTCTCTTGCCGAGGAAAAACCCCTTAGAGCGTTGACTGCGATCCTCCTTCTCGCGCCGAGCCCGCCGCTCATCTTCATGGGCGAGGAGTGGGGCTGCCGGCAGCCGTTCCTCTTCTTCTGCGACTTCGAGGGCGAGCTGGGCGAGGCGGTGCGCAAGGGCCGCCGCGAGGAATTCAAACGATTTGTTTCCTTCGACAAAACCATTCCGGATCCGCTCGCCGAGGACACTTTCCGGCAGTGCGTGCTGCGCTGGCGCGAGCAGGACAGGTCATGGCTCGCGCTCTACAAGGAGCTGCTGGCGCTGCGGCAGCGGCGCATCGTGCCGCTCAAGTGCGGCCCGGGCCGCTACCGAATGCTCGCCGAGCGCGCCTTCGAGGTTTCCTGGGACAAGCTGGTGCTGATCGCGAACTGCTCCGCCGCGAGGATCGAGGTGCACGAGCTGCCCAAGGGGAGCCCGCTGTGGTCGAACGCCCCGGCCGGCGAGCCGTGGTCGGTCGATTGGTGGATCACGGGATGAGCGAGATTTCCCCCAGCTACATCGATGTCTGGGGAAAGGAACAGAAGCTCGACGAGCAAACCCGCCAGGCCCTGACCAAGGCCCTGGGGCCGGCGCCGCGCAAGGCGGCGAAGGCGCGGCTCGAGAAGGGGCGCTGCTGGCAGCCCGAGCTCCTCGAGCGCGGCGGCCGGATCTGGGGCTTCGCGGTGCAGCTCTACGGGCTGCGCTCGGCGCGCAACTGGGGCATCGGCGACTTCGGCGACCTCGGTGCGCTGGTCGAGCGGGCCGCGCGCCTGGGCGCCTCGATCGTCGGCGTAAACCCGCTGCATGCCACGCAGGGCAGCCCTTACAGCCCCTCGAGCCGCCATGCGCTGAACTTCCGCTACCTCGACATCGAGGCCATCCCCGAATACCAGGCGAGCGCGTCAGCCAAGCGCCTCGTTGCGTCGCGCGCCTTCCAGGCGCGCCTGCGCAAGCTGCGCGAGGCGGAGCTTGTGGACCACGCAGGTGTAGCCACATTGAAGCAGGAGGTCCTGGAAAAGGTCTTCGACAACAGAACAAAAATCGAATCGCCCACCCACGGCCTCCGGCAGTACGCCGTGTTCGAAGCGCTGCGGGAGAAATTCGGCAGCGGCTGGCAGAATTGGCCGAAGGAGTACCGCAGTCCAGGTTCGAAAGCGGTGAAGACCTTTGCCCGGAGGCACCGGAAGCGGGTGCGCTTCCATGCCTTCGTGCAGGCACGGGCGCGCGAGCAGCTCGAGGCGGTGCAGCGCCGTGCGCGCGAGCTCGGCATGCCGATCGGCCTGTACTTCGACCTCGCGCTCGGCGCCGAGCGTGGCGGCGCCGAGGTGTGGAGCGACCAGGCGGTCTATGCGGCGGGCGCGAGCTGCGGCGCGCCGCCCGACGAGTTCAACCCGCGCGGCCAGGACTGGGGGCTGCCGCCGTACTCGCCGCGCGCGCTGCACGCTTCCGCATACGCGCCATTCGCCGAGCTGCTGCGCGCCAACATGCCGCAGGAAGGCGCGCTGCGCATGGACCACGTCATGGCGCTCATGCGCCTGTACTGGATCCCGCTCGGCCACAAGCCTGACCGGGGTGGCTACGTCAACTATCCACTGGAAGAGCTGCTCGGCATTCTTTCCAGGGAAAGCCAAGCGAGGAAATGCCTGGTGATCGGGGAAGACCTCGGCACGGTGCCGCCGGAGCTGCGCGAGGCGCTGAACGCGCGCGGCGTCCTCTCCTACCGGCCACTGCTTTTTGAGAGAACATCGCCCGATCGGTACCCGCGCGACGCCATGGTCTGCGTCAGCACGCACGACCTGCCCACATGGCGCGGCTACTGGGCGGCGCACGACCTCGAGCTGCGCGAGAAGCTCGGGCTCACCGTCGACGCGACGGCCGAAAGGGCCCAACGCGACAGGGACAAAGAGAAACTGCATCAGGTTCTCAAGGCAGAAAATCTTGATGCTTCCATCGCCTGCGCCCACGCGTTCATCGCCCGCACGCCGTGCAAGATCGCCGTGGTGCAGCCCGAGGACGTGTTCGAGGTCGCGGAGCAGGCGAACCTGCCAGGCACGGTCGACCAGCATCCCAACTGGCGGCGCAAGCTGCCGGTGCCCCTCGAGCAGTGGTCGGCCGACCCGCGCATTGGCGCTCTGGCGCAGACGTTCGCCGAACGCAGGCCGCAGCTCCTGCCGCGCGCCACCTACCGCATGCAGTTCCACAAGGGTTTCCGCTTTACCGACGCGACGAAGCTCGTGCCATACCTCACGCGGCTGGGCATCAGCCATCTCTACGCCTCGCCGTTCCTCAAGGCGCGCCCGGGCAGCACGCACGGCTACGACGTCATCGACCACAACGCGGTCAATCCGGAGATCGGCAGCGAAGGTGAGCTTCACCAACTCGTTTCCTCCCTGAAAGCGCATGGCATGGGCCTGGTCATGGACTTGGTGCCCAACCACATGGGCGTGCTGCATGCGGACAACGCCTGGTGGCTCGACGTGCTGGAGAAAGGCAGGGGCTCGCCTTACGCGAAGTTCTTCGACATCGACTGGCAGCCGGGCAAGCTGCTGCTGCCGGTGCTTGGCAAGCGCTACGGCGAGGTGCTCGAGGCGGGCGAGCTCAGGCTCAAAGGCGCCAGCGTCTGCTATTTCGACCATCGCTTTCCGCTCAACGCCAAGTCCCTGAAGGGAATCGACCGCAAGGCGCTGCAGAGGAACCCGCTCGGCATGCACCGGCTTCTCGAGCGCCAGCACTACCGGCTCGCCTACTGGCGCGTCGCCTCCGACGAGATCAATTACCGGCGCTTCTTCGAGATCACCGACCTCGCCGGGGTGCGCGTCGAGGACAAGGTGGTGTTCGACGCGACCCACGCGCTCGCTCGGCGGCTCGTCGAGCGCGGCGGCATCGATGGGGTGCGCATCGACCATCCGGACGGTCTTGCCGACCCGCGCCAGTACCTCGAGCGCCTCGCCCGCGTGTTCCCGTGGCGCTGGATCGTGGTGGAGAAGATCCTCGCCGACCACGAGAAGCTGCCCGAGGACTGGCCGGTGCACGGCACGACCGGCTACCGCTTCGCGAACGTGCTCACCGGCGTGTTCATCGACGCCGCCGCCGAGTCCCGGTTCGACCGCATTTACCGGCGCTTCACCGGGGAGGCGAGGAGCTTCGAGGAGATCGCCTACGCGAGCCGCCTGCTCATCATGAGCACTACGCTCGCCGCCGAGCTGCACATGCTCTCGAACTGGCTGGCGCGCATCGCCGCCGGCAACCGCTCGACGCGCGACTACACCGTGAGCGGCCTGCGCCGCGCCATCGCCGAAATTGCCGCTCGTTTCCCGGTTTACCGGACTTACATCACGGGAAGAGGCATTTCCGACACCGACAAGCGCCATATCGACTGGGCGGTGCGCGCAGCCAAGCGCGCGAGCCGCATCGCCGACCCGAGCATTTTCGATTTCGTGCGCAGCGTCCTGACGCTCGATGCCGCGCCGCCTTCGGGCGAGCGGCGCATGCAGATGCTGCGCTTCGTGACCCGGTTCCAGCAGTTCACGGCGCCGGTGGTGGCGAAGGGCGTCGAGGACACCGCCTTCTACCGCTACAACCGCCTCATCGCGCTCAACGAGGTGGGCGGCCACCCAAGCCACTTCGGCTTCTCGCTGAAGGCCTTCCATGCCGCGCAGGAGGATCGCGCGCGACGCTGGCCCTACACCATGCTCGGCAGCTCGACGCACGACACCAAGCGCTCGGAGGACGTGCGCGCGCGCCTGGGTGTGCTCTCGGAGCTGCCCTCGGGGTGGCGCATGGCGCTCGCGCGCTGGAGCCTCGTCAACCGCAGCCACCGCACCCAGATCGAGGGCGAGTCGGCGCCGACGCGGAGCGACGAGTACCACTTCTACCAGGCCTTGGTCGGAATCTGGCCGGGTAGCTCGCCGCAGGAGCTCGCCGGGCGCCTGAAGGACTACATGCTCAAGGCGGCGCGCGAGGCGAAGCTGCGCACGAGCTGGATCAACCCCGATGCGGACTACGAGGCGGCGCTCGCACGCTTCGTCGACGGCTCGCTGCAGTCGAGCCTGTTCCGCAAGGAGGTGGGCGACCTGGTGGCGCGGCTCGCGCACCTCGGGCTGCTGGTCGGCCTGTCGCAGGCGCTGCTCAAGGTCGCTTCCCCGGGTGTGCCCGACTACTACCAGGGAACGGAGCTGTGGGACTTCAGCCTCGTCGATCCGGACAACCGCCGGCCGGTGGATTACGAAGTCCGAATCAGAGTGCTCCAAGAGCTCGAGAAATCACCGTCCCCCGATTCCTTGCTGAGAAATCTGGCGGATGGGCGCGCCAAGCTGCACGTGATCCGCAACGGGCTGCAGACGCGCAAGCGCTTTCCCGCGCTGTTTCACGGCGCGCGCTACCAGCCTCTCTACGCCGACGGCGGGCGCGAGGAAAACGTCTGCGCCTTCGCGCTGCGCGCGGGCGGCCAGGCGCTGGTCGCGGTGGCGCCGCGGCACTTCGCGCGCCTCATGCAGCCCGAAGAGGCGGCGCCGGTCGGGGAACGCTTTTGGGGTAGTTCGGCAATAAGGCCCGACGCCCCCGTTCCGCGCCGAGCACATCGGCAGCCTGCTGCGCCCGCACGAAGTCCTGCAGGGGGAAGACCCCGATCGCCACATCGCCGCCGTCATCCGCTGGCAGGAAGGGCTCGGCCTCAAGGTCGTCACCGACGGCGAATTTCGCCGCGAGTCCTGGCGCCTTGGCTTCGTGAGCAAAGTGAAGGGCTTCGGGCGCGCCGACGCGGTGGGCGACGTCGACCTGCAGCACGACGACGCAGGTAACGTGGCGCGCATCGGCGCGGCGCCCGTAGCGTTGACCAAAGTCAAGCGCACGGGGCCGATCGTCGCCGACGAAGTTGCCTTTTCACTCCAGCATGCAACGTCGTTCGTGAAGGCGACGCTGCCGGCGCCCTCCTACCTGCACTATCCGCGCGGGCGTGCGTGCGTCGATCCCGCGGCCTATCCGGACCTCGACGAGTTCTTCGACGACGTGGTCGGCATCTACGTCGAGGAGCTGCAGGCGCTGCACGACGCCGGCGGGCGCTACGTGCAGAT
>JAQSVY010000061.1 GCA_029266935.1 Burkholderiales bacterium | reverse complement strand
CAAGCCCGGCCAGCAGGTCGAGCAGGTGTGGTTCTGCGGCGCGCACAGCGACGTCGGCGGCGGCTACGCCGAGACCGGCCTCTCCGACATCGCGCTCGAATGGATGATCGGCAAGGCGCGCGCGGCCGGCCTCGCCTTCGACGCGGCGGCGATCGAGGCCTACCCGCTCAAGCCCGACCCCGTCGGCAAGCTGCACAACTCGAAGACCGGCCTGTACCGGCTCACCGCCGGCATCGATCGCGCCATCGGCGCCGACCCGACGCAGTCGGTGCACCCGTCGGTACGTACGCGCTGGGATGCCGATCCGGGCTACCGCCCCGCGCCGCTGAAGGCGGTGGTAGCCGCGTAGCTGTCCCGGCCGGCAGGTTTCTTGCTCTGAATGAACTGGCCAACCGGTTCAGGAGTCAACCCGATGCACCGCCACCAATCCGTCTGGGCAGCCACCGCGGAGATGCCCGCCTGTTCTCCCCTCAAGGAGAACGTGCATGCCGATGCCGCAATCGTGGGCGCGGGCATCGCAGGGTTGACCACCGCGTACCTTCTCGCCCAGGCCGGGAAGTCGGTGGCGGTGCTCGACGACGGCCCGCTCGCCGGGGGGATGACGCAGATGACGAGCGCGCACCTCACCAACATGCTCGACGACCGCTACTTCGAGCTGGAGAGGCTGCACGGGGGCGAGGCGGCGCGGCTGGCGGCGCAAAGCCACAGCGCGGCGATCGAGCGCATCGACGCCATCGTGCGACAGGAAGGCATCGACTGCGACTTCGAGCGCCTGGATGGCTACCTGTTCCTCGCGCCCGGCGACCGGCTCTCGACGCTCGACGAAGAGCTCGCCGCGGCGCAGCGCGCCGGCCTCGCGGGCGTGAAGCGCCTCGATCGGGCCCCCTTCGCGTCCTGGGACACCGGTCCGTGCCTGATCTTTCCCAATGTCGCGCAGTTCCATCCGCTGAAGTACCTCGCCGGCCTGGTGCAGGCGATCATCCGCCTGGGCGGCCGGATCTATTGCCAGAGCCACGCCGATCACGTCGAAGGCGGCGTGCCGGGGCTCGTGCACGTGGGCCGGCACGTGGTGACTGCGGATCACGTGGTCGTGGCGACGAACGTCCCGGTCAACGATCGCGTCGCCATCCACCTCAAGCAGGCGCCCTACATGACCTACGTGATCGCCGGGCGCATCCCCGCGGGCTCGGTGCCCAGGGTGCTCGCCTGGGACACGGGTGATCCCTACCACTACGTCAGGATCCATGAAGACCTTCTCATCGTCGGCGGCGAGGACCACAAGACCGGCCAGGCCGACGACACCGCGGCGCGCCATGCGCGCCTCGAGGCTTGGACGCGCGAGCGCTTTCCGATGATGGGGCCGGTGGAATATGCCTGGGGCGGGCAGATCATGGAGACGCTCGACTACCTCGGCTTCATCGGCCGCAATCCCATGGACCACGAGAACGTGTACGTGGTGACCGGCGACTCCGGCATGGGCCTCACGCACGGCACCATCGCCGGCATGCTGATCACCGACCTGGTCTGCGGGCGCACCAACCCATGGGAGCGCCTCTACGACCCCTCGCGCGTGCCGGTGCGCGCGGCCGCGGAATGGGCGCGCGAGAATTCCAACGTCGCGCTGCAATACACCGACTGGCTCACCGGCGGCGACGTCGACTCCGCCGACGACATTCGTCCCGACAGCGGCGCGGTGATGCGCCGCGGCCTGGAAAAGATCGCGGTGTACCGCGACGACGCCGGCGGGCTGCACGAGCGCTCGGCGGCCTGCACGCACCTGGGCTGCATCGTGCACTGGAACCCGTCGGAGAAGACCTGGGACTGCCCCTGCCACGGCTCGCGCTACGATAAGATGGGCAAGGTGATCAACGGCCCGGCCAACAAGGACCTCGCATCCGTGCCGCATGTGAGCAAGCGCGCCGCCTAGTCGACATGAAATGAGCGGCCGCAAGACCCAGCCGGGCTTCACCGTGCGCATGACCATCGAGCGCCCGGCGACCGAGGTCTACCAGTTCGTCGCCAGGCCGCAGAACCTTCCCCGCTGGGCCTCCGGCATCGCGAAGAGCGCCAAGGTGAGGTTCGTCGAGCCCAACCGTTACGGCGTGTGCGACCACTTCGTCAGCGTCGACGGCGGCGCCGAGGTGTACGTGCCGATGCGCGTCTTCCCGAACGGCGACGGCGCGGAAGTGCTGCTCACCATCTTCCGCCGGCGCGGCGCGAGCGACGAGAAGTTCGGCGAGGACACGCAGTGGGTGCGGCGCGACCTCGAGGCGCTGAAGGCGCTGCTCGAAGACTAGGCGCTGCGCAGGAGGAGCGAGACGCCGCTGGCCAGCAACACCAGCGCAACGACGCGGAAGAGAAGGGCTCGGGAAAACCCGACGTAGATCCTGCGCGCCACCTCGATGCCGACCAGCGCCGCCGGCACCGCGGCGAGCGCGGCGAGCCAGATGCGCGCATCCAGAAGCAGCCCGGTGAGGATGAATGCCACGGCGCGCAGCGAGATACTGGTGAGCGTCGCGAAGCCCAGCGTGGCACGGAACTGCGGCTGCGTCAGGCCGCGGCGCGAGAGGTAGATGACGTACGGCGGCCCGCCGGCGCCGAACACCGTGCTGGTGATGCCGCCGGCAAAGCCCGCAAGCCATGCCCAGCCCGAGGGGATTTTGCGCAGGGAAGGTTTGCTCAGGCTGTAGAGCGCATACGCGACGATGAATACGCCGAGCGCGGCCGTCGCCGCCTGCCGCGGCAAATTGACGAGCAGCGTCACGCCGACCGCGGTGCCGGCGATGATCATCGGCACGAGCCGCGTCCATTCCGCGCGCACGGCGTTCTTCGGGTTCTCGAAGCCCACGCGCAGCGCGCAGGCCAGGTCGACGAGCACGAACAGCGCCAGCGCGAAGCGCAGCGGCACGAGGTGGGTGGCGAGCGGGATGGTGATGAGCGCGGCGCCGAAGCCGGTGATGCCGAACACGAGCGCACCGGCGAGCGCGATTGCGGCCAGAAGAAGAATCTCACCCAATGTACAGCTCGGTTGCGTTCCAGCGGTTCATCGCCCGCAGCCGCGAGACGTAGCGGCCGAACGGCAGGTCGAGGCGCGCCTGCAGCCGCCCGGCGCGCCGGCGCAGCGCCTCCCAGGGCACGCGGCCCGGCAGCCCCTTGAAGGCGAAGGCGAGGACGTTCGGGTCGTAGAGCGCCTTCATCGCCAGCACTGCGCCGCCGAAGGCGCGCTCGAGGCGCTCGAGCGTCTGGTCGAAGCGCGGGTCGTCGTCCATGAAGTTGACGACCATGGCGCCCGGCTCGCGCAAAGCGAGGAAGGCGCCGTCGTAGAACTCGCTGCTCGCCAGCCGCGGCACGTGCAGCTCGTCCTGGAAGGCGTCGAGCACCAGCAGGTCGCAGCACTCGGGGGCGAGCGCCTCGGCGCCGTCGCCGATGTCGACACGCAGGCGCTCGCCGTCGGGCGGCAGCGCGAAGTGCTCGCGCGCCGCGACGACCACACGAGGATCGAGCTCGACAACCCGAATGGAAGTTTCCTTGAATCTTCTGTAGAAGAACTTGGGGAGCGAGCCGCCCCCGAGGCCGATCATCAGCGCCTCGCGCGGCGCCGGGCAAAAAAGCAGGAAGGCCATCATGCAGCGCGTGTAGTCGAGCGCGAGGGCGAAAGGATCGTCGAGGCGCATCGCGCTCTGGATTGCCTCGCCGCCGACGTGCAGGGTGCGCACGCCGCGAGCGTCGCTAACCGCGATTGCCGAGTCCCGCTTCTTGTTCATGTTCACGTTCCGCGTAGATCAGCACGGCCACGCACGCGGCGGCGAGGAACGAGAGCGCAGCGCCTGCCGCGATCGGCAGGTCGTAGGCGCCGAGCGCGTCGTAGGCCCTGCCCGCGAGCCACGGGCCGACCAGGGTGCCCACGCCGGCGCCGGTGTAGAGGCAGCCGATGATGCCGGACACGGAGCGCGCGCCGTACAGGTCCATCACGATGGTCGGCAGCAGCGCCACGTAGGCGCCGTAGAACATGCCGAAGACGGTGGCGAACAGCGCGAGCAGCCACCACGCGCTGGCGGCCCACCAGACGAGGAGCATCGCGCCCAGGCCCGCGTACATCGCCGCGAGCGAGGGCCGGCGACCGACCCGGTCGGCGAAGGGGCCGACGGTGAAGCGCCCGAGCAAGCTGCCCAGGCCGATCAGGCTCACCAGCGTCACGCCCTGCGCCTGCGTATAGCCCAGGTCCTGCGCGTAGGGGCCGAGGTGCACCATCGGCACGAACAGGCCGACGCAGCTAAAGACGAGCGATGCGTAGAGCAGCCAGAACGGTTTGGTTTTCAAAGCCAGGGACAGGGGCACGCCGGCGAGAGACGTCCGCGTGGAGACGTTCTCCTTCGGTTTGATGAGCAAGGCCGCGACCGCGCCGAGGATCAGGACGAACAGCGCCATGGCGACATACGCGCCGCGCCAGCCGTAGAGTCCGATCCACCACGCGGCGAGGAGCGGCCCGGCGATGTTGCCGGCGCCGATGCCGGCGACCGCGATGCCCGAGGCGAGCGCGCGGTTGGCGGCGAACCAGGGCTGCACCGCGCCCACCGAGGGCACGTAGACGAGCCCGACGCCCAAACCGATGCCGATGCTGTAGGTAGCGCAGAGCGCGACGACGGACTCGGCGCGGCTCGCGAGCCACAGCGCGATCGCCAGGCAGGCGACGCCGAGCGCGGCGACGCGCCGCGGCCCGAAGCGGTCGGCCGCCATCCCGCCCGGGGCGCCGAGCAGGAACCAGAGGAAGGCCGCGACCGAGAACACGAGCGCCACGTCGCCGCGGGAGGCGTCGAACTCGGCCTGGAAGGCGCTAAAGAAGGCGGCAAAGCAGTAGGCGGCAGCGAACCCGACGAACATCAACGTGAACGCTGCGGCGACGACTACCCAACCGTAGGAGGCGTCGGCTCTCAAATGAGCCGCATTCTCGGTCATTGTCGCCCTGTCGTCGTCCTACGACAGCGAAATCGACGTTCCTGCGACTTTGCCCCGCAGGGAATTCGGGCACCATCCCCAAGCTTGGCTGCGGGTCCCGCAGCGGGTTATCAGGGGGGAAGAAAGCACCATGCCGGTTACCAAGGACGAGCTGCTGAATAAGCTGGGCCAGATCCAGGAGCAGGCCCAGATGACCCTCGACGAGCTGCCGATGCGGCTGGCCAAGGATCGGTTGCGCCTCATCATCGGGCTGAGCAAGTACCTCACCACCGCCGTGAACATGGGGCTGCAGGACCAGCCGCCGCTCGACTACTCGGGCCCCGACCAGCCGCGCCTGTATCCCTAGCCTTCAGGTCAGGGCGCCGCGCGCCGCCACACGCCTCGAGGAGGTAGTCGAACAAACTTGCGACCTGGCAGCACTGCGAGCGGAACAGGCAGCAGAATGCCAGTGGTCAATTCATCGTGAACGTACCAGCCTCACTCCAACCAGGGAGGTCATATGCAACGACACTTGATCTGGTTGACTGCTGCGCTAATCGCACTGGCAGCGATACCTTCCCTTAAAGCGGAAGTTATCTTCACGGCAAACCTTACCAACGATCAGGAAACACCGCATCTAGTCGTCCCCACGACGGCAACGGGTGCTCCAAGGCCTGCGTCTTTCGGGGAGGCAACCTTCGTCCTCGCTGACGATATGTTGTCTCTGACGATGGAAGTAACCATTTTCAACATCGATGTCACTGGTACCCAAACACCAGACACGTTCGACAATCTTGTTAACGCACATATTCACGCGCCAGCCCCAGTAGAAGCGACTGCCGGGGTTGTATGGGGCTTCTTCGGAACTCCGGACAATGACAACAATCCCGACGACCTCGTTGTTACGCCATTTTCTACTGGGGTGGGGGGAACGTTTTTCAGCGTTTGGAATGCCCTGGAGGGAAATGCGAGCACAACACTGACTGCGCAGATCCCCAACCTGCTTGCGGGGCTTGCCTACATCAACTTCCACACTGTTCAGTATGGCGCAGGCGAGATTCGTGGACAGATATTGCAAGTACCAGAACCGGAAACGCTGGCGCTGTTGCTCATCGGATTAGCTGGTCTGGGCTTCAGCCGCCGCAAGCGCACCTTTAACTAGCTCTAGTACAAAGCTCCTCTAGCCGTGATCGGCCATAGCTCCTCTACGATCCCCCTCCTCACGCAGACATACCAGTCGTAGAGGTTGATGGTCGGGTCGCAGTGCCCCGGCACGAGGAGCAGCTTCTCGCCCAGGCGCGGCGCCTCCGGTCCTTCCACCCAGCCGTGCTCGTCCGAGGCGTGGGTATAGGTGAGCCCCGGCCGCTGCCAGATGCCCGGCATGCCGGAATCGACGCTCGAGGCTTTCAGGCCGGCATCGACGATCGCAAGCCCGGGCGAGGGCCGGCTCATCACCGTGGCGAGCACGAAGAGCGCATGCTCGAAGCGCGGCAACGGCGCTACCCATTCGTTCCTCGCATAGTCGGCGTCCATGAAGGCGTAGGAGCCGGGCTGGATCTCGTCCCACACGCCTGACTGCACCTCGAACATGTAGGTGCCGCTTCCGGCCCCGGTCACGATCGGGCAGGCGATCCCGGCCTCCTGCAACATCCGCTTCGTGTGCCCGACGTGCTGCGCCGCAGTCTCGATGACGGCATGGCGCTCCTCCATGGTGCGCAGGTGCTGCGCGCGCCCGTGGTAGGCCTGCAGCCCGCCGAAGCGCATCCCCTGCCCAAGGATCTCCGTCGCCAGGGCCACGGCGGGCGCGCCCGGCGCCACGCCGCAGCGCTTCATGCCGACCTCGATCTCGACGTAGACATCGACGTCCGCGCCCGAGGCCTTCAGCTGCGCGAGGCCTTCCGCGCTGTCGACGCAGATGCCGAGGCGCGCCTTTTTCGCCAGCGCCGAGAGGCGGGCGAGCTTCGGCGCGCCGACGACCTCGTTCGACACCAGCACGTCGCCGATGCCGCCCTCGACCATCGCCTCGGCTTCCGAGACCTTCTGGCAGCACACGCCCACCGCGCCGAGGGCGATCTGGCGCTTCGCGACGTCCGGGCACTTGTTGGTCTTGGCGTGCGGGCGGATGCGAACAGAATCGCCCACGGACGATTTCAAGGTGGAAAGGTTTTGCTCGAAGGCACCCAGATCCAGCACGAGCGCCGGGGTATCGACGTCCTGCAGCTTCTGGCCGATGTTCGCCGGCGCCCGCTGCGTCATGCCGCCGCCTTGCGCAGCGCCC